>NZ_RPSE01000041.1:0-29435 GCF_003949955.1 Streptomyces sp. WAC05292 | reverse complement strand
CGCCGGACCACCGCCCCACCGACATCCCCGCCCGTCAACCGCCGAGGAGGCACCCGATGAACGCCCCGGCCACCGGCCCGGACCCGGACCCGGCGCCGCCGGCGCCGGCGCCGACCGCGCTCGACGTCGTCGTCCACCACTACGAGCCGGTCAAGGCCCCCCTGCTGCGCGAGGCCGTCCTGCCGCTCGCCCGGCGGGCGGCCGCCGAGGGGCTCACCGTGCACGTCGAACGCCACTGGCTGCGCGGCCCCCACGTACGGCTGCGGCTGCGGGGTGCGCCCGCGCAGGTGGCGGCCGCGGCCGAGCGCACGGCCGCGGAGCTGCGCGCCCGTGCGGCCGCGCACCCGTCGCGGGCCGAGGTCGACGAGCGGGAGCTGCTGGAGCAGGCCGCCGCGGCCGGGCGGGCGGAGCTCGTCCCGCCGCCGTACGGGCCGCTCGTCCCCGACAACACGGTGCGTGTGGAGCCCGTCGACCTGGATCCGCTGCGGGCGCTGATCGGCCCCGACGGCGTACGGCTGCGCGAGGACCTGCTGGCCGCCGGCCTGCCCGCGCTGGAGGCCGGCACGGCGTTCCTCGGCGGGCGCGGGGACACCTCGGCGGCCCGGGTGGAGCTGGTGGTCACCGCGCTGGCCGCGCATGCGGCCGCGCATCCCGAGGGACTCGTCGGCGGCCACTACTCGTTCCTGTCCCACCTGGAGGACTTCCTGGTCTACGAGGACGCCGACGGGCGGCTGCGGGCGGCGTTCGAGCGGCGCTGGGAGACGGCGGGCGGACGGATCTCCGCGCTGGTGGGCCGCATCGCGGGCGGCGGCGCCACCGGTGGCGAACGGGCCTGGGCCGACTGGTCCGCCGGCGCCTGGCGGACGGCGGAGGAGCGGCACGCGGCGGGCGCGGACTTCACCGGGGTCGCCGCGGAGTACCGGGCACGGGCGGCCGCGCTGGGCGACCGGGAGACCGCCGCGCGGTGGGACCGGGAGGTCCGCACGCGCTACAGCGACTTCCACCGGCAGCTGCACCGCTCGGACCCGGAGGGCTCGATGTGGAGCCGCGCCGACTACCTCGTGTACCGGGCCTGCACGAACGCCCTGTACCGGCTGCTGGCGGTCTGCGACGTCCGCCCCGTGGAGCGCTATCTGGCCGCGCACCTGGTGGTGCGGAGCGTGCCGGGGCTCACCGGGCACCGCTGGCAGGCGCGTATCGACGAGGTCATCGCCGCCGTGGAGGGCGCCCGGTGACCGCCTCCGGGGAGCCGCCCGCCGTGCGGCTGCGCCCGGGGGTCGCGGCCACCCCGTTGCGGGCCGGCCTGCACCTGCGCGGCCGCGACGGGAGCGTCACGCTGGAGGGCAGCCGTGCCCTGCCGGCGCTGTGGAACCTGCTGGCGGACCGACTGGGCGCGGAGCCCGCCACCCTCGTGGGCGCGGCACACCGGCCGGGCGGGCTGGATCCGGCCGATCCGCGGGTCGCGACGGCACTGGACGGGCTCACCGCGCAGCTCCGGGCGCACGGGCTGGTCGCGGAGTTCCCGGCGGGCGGGCAGGCACCGGCCGCCTGGCTGGCCGCGTCCGCGGACCGCCCGGCCGCGGCGGCCGCGGCGCTGGCCGCCGCCCCGCCCGTCGTCACGGCCGCCGATCCGGACGCCCCGCTCGCCGCGGCACTGCTGCGGGCCCTGCACCGGGCGGGCATCCGGCCCGAGGCGCGGGCCGACGGCAGCCTGCCGCCCGGCCTGGTCGCGGCCGCGGCCGGTGTCCCGCCGGTCGCCGTGGCCGCCGGCCGGACCGCCGGGGGCGGCTTCGTCACGGCGCCGACCTCCCCCGAGCGGGTGCGCGCGGACGCCGAGGCGGTGGCCGCCCGGCTGGGAGACACCGTGGAGGACCCCGCGGCGGAGCGCGCCGCGGACGCGCTGACGGCTCTGCTGGCGGGTGCGGCCGCGCAGCGGCTGCTGTGCGCCGCAGCCGGACTGCCCGACCCCGCCGGGGCGGAGGAGGACCCGTCGCTGCTGCCGGCCCGCCCCGCCGTCCTCGTCGCCGAGGCCGCTCCTCCCCGGGCCTCCTACCGGCCGTGGGTGGCCGGGCCGGCCGCGGCCTCGGAGCCCGCCCTGCCCGCGGCCGCCGACCTGGCCGAGGCACTGCGCCGCGTCGCGGCGCTGACCGACCCGCGGCTGGGGGTCTTCGACGCGCCGCTGCCGGGCCGGCTGCCACAGCTGCCCGCGGCGCTCGCCGCCTGCCCAACCCCGGCCGGGCCGCTCGTGGCAGGAGCTCCCCGCGCGGACCTGGCCCGCCTGACCGCGGCGTGCCGGGCGGCCGAGCTCCGGCTCGGCGGAGCCGCGGTGGTCGGTGCGGGACCGGCGCACGCGCGGGGTCGGGCCCTGCGCCGGGCGGCCCTCGCGGGCGCCGAGCGGGGGGACACCGGTCCCGCGCTGCCGGAGGAGGTCTGGCATCGCCACCCCCAGGCCCGCCACTGGCGGAAGGTCCTCAACGGCTTCGCGGGGCACGCGGAGGCCCGCCTGACGGTGCGCCGGCTGGGCGGCGGGCAGGCGTACGCGGCGGTCGTACGGGTTCCCGGCGCCTCGGCGGTGCTCGGCAGCGCGGTGGAGGCGACCCCGGCGGACGCGGCGGCCATGGCCCTGCTCGGCGCGGTCACCCGGGCCATGGCCGCCGGCCACGGGCCGGCCGGGGCCGCGCACGCCCCGTTCGGCGGCGCCGAGGCCCCGCTCGCGGCGGCGGGCGCCGCGCCGGCGGCCTGGGCGGACGAGGGCTGGACCGACGTCTGGCTGGCCGGGATCGCCCGCCGCGAGCCGGCCCTGACCGCTGCCCTGACCCGCCTGGCCGGCCCGGCCCCCGGCCCGTGGCTGCCGCCGGGCGGCGACCCCGCCGCAGCCCGTACCGCGGCGGTCCTGCACAGCTGCGGCTTCACCGTCCTGGCCGACCCGAAGGAATACCCGTGAACGGCACTCCGATCCCCACCACCCCCGGGACCGCCTGTCCCGGCGCGGCTCCGCGCGCCACACGGGAGGACGCCACGGCAGTCACCGCGGCACCAGCCGGCCCGGCGGCGCAGGCCGCGGGCGGCGCCGGGCCCACCGAAGCCACGGGCCCCGGCGCAGCGCCCCGGGCCACCCGCCCCGACGCCGGCGCCCGCACCGCCACGCGGCACCCTGGGGCGGTGCCCGGGACGGCCTCGCCGGCCGTCCGGGCACGGCACGCCTCCGGCAGCCGCGGGTCCGGCCCGGCGGCGGACGCCGCCGGCGGTCCAGCGGGTCTGCCCGTCCTGGACGTGGAGGCGGCGCTCGGCGCCGTCTCCGGGAGCGCCGTCGTCCGTATGGCCTCCTGGACGCTGGAGTCGGCCGAACGGCTCAGCCGGCACGCGCTGGCCCGTCCGGTGCGCCTGGTCCCCGTACGCGAGGACGGGGCGCTGACCGTGGTCGGGCCCGTGCTGGAGCCCGGGGCTCGGGCCTGTCTGGTGTGCACCGAGTACCAGCGGCTCGCCACCGCGGGGGGACGCGTACCGTGGCGGAGTCCTCGGCTCCGGCTGGGGGGCACCGGGACGCCGGCTCTGGCGGAGGGGGCCCTGCTGCTCGCCGGCGGGCTGCTCGACGAGCCGGCCCCGCCCGCCGGAGAGGGCGGTGTGCCCGCCGCGACCGTGTACGTCGTCCAGGGCAGCCGGGCCACCTGGTCCACGCACCGGGTCCGGCCGGTCGGCGGCTGCCCGGTGTGCCGGCCGCTGCCGGAGGACTCCCCCGCCGCGGCGGAGCCGCCCGCCGTCCCGCGCCCGCTGCCGGACCCCGCGGAGCTGCGCGGCCCCAACGGCCGTACGGGCGCGGAGGCGTTGCGGGCGGAGCTGTACGACGAGCGGTTCGGCCCGGTGCGCCGCCTGTTCCGCACGGAGGACTCCGCGTTCGCCCTGACGACCGCCTGGGTGACCGACGGCCGGCTGCTCGACGACGGCGGGTACGGCCGCGCCGCGGACTTCCGCTCCAGCGAGCGCGTGGCGCTGTTCGAGAGCGTGGAGCGGCTGGCCGGCATGCGCCCGATGGGCCGGCGCACCGTGCTGCGGGCCTCCTTCGCGGAGCTGGGTCCGGACGCGGCGGTGGACCCGGTCCGGCTGGGCCTGCCCGACCCGGTGCACCACGGGCACCCGGCCTCCCGGACGGTGCCGTACCGGCCGGACCTGGAACTGGACTGGGTGTACGGCTGGTCGCTGACGAAGGGCCGGGCCGTCGCCGTCCCGGAGCACGTCGCGTACTGGGACCTGCCCGCCCCGCCGGACGGGGCGCCGCCCGGGGCGCGGGTGGTGTACGAGTCGTCGAACGGCTGCGGGTTGGGCAACAGCCCGCAGGAGGCGGCCCTGTACGGGCTGTTCGAGGTGGCGGAGCGGGACGCCTTCCTGATGGCGTGGTACGCGGGCACCCCCCTGCCGGGGGTCGCCCTGCCCGCCGGCGACCCGCTGGTGGCGGCCCTGGCGGCGCGGGCGGAGCTGCTGGGCTACCGGCTGCGCCTGCTCGACGCCACGAACGACCTCGGTGTTCCCGCCGTGGTGGCCGTGTGCCGCTACGAGGGCGACCATCCGGCGGCGCCCCGTGCGTTCCTCGCCGCAGGCGCGCACCACGATCCGCGCGTCGCGATCCGCTCGGCGGTCGCGGAGGCCGTGACCAACGTCCAGGACGCCGCGCAGCGGCCGGCCGGTCCGGGCGGGGCGCGCGACCCGGAGCGGCTGCGCCCGATGCTGGACCGCCCCGAGCTGGTGGTCGGCCTCGACGACCACGTGGGGCTGAACGCGCTGCCGGAGGCGCAGCCGCGGCTGGAGTTCCTGTTCGCCGACACCGGTGCGGCCCCCTGGCAGGAGCGCTGGCCGGGCGCTCCCGCGCCCGTGGCCGACCTGGCGGTGCTGCTGTCGCAGACGGTGGCCCGGCTGGCCGGTGAGGGGCTTGAGGTCGTCGTGGTGGCGCAGGACGAGCCCGGTGTCCGGGACCGGCTGGGGCTGCACTGCGCGAAGGTGGTCGTGCCGGGCACCCTCCCGATGACGTTCGGACACGTCAACCGGCGCACCCTCGGGCTGCCCCGGCTGCTGGAGGTGCCGTACCGGCTGGGCCGCACCGGGCGCCCCCTGCGCCACGAGGAACTGCCCCTTCACCCGCATCCCTTCCCGTGAGGTTTCGATGACCCATCAGGCGTACCCTTCCGCGGCTCCGGTCCGGCCCGCCGCCCCTTCCGACCCGGCGGGCGGCTGGCAGAGCCTGCACCTGGCGCTGCACACCGGCGTCGCGGACACCGACGCATTCGTCGCCGGAGCCCTCGCCCCGCTGATGGACGCCCGGTACGGGCCGGATTCGGGCGGTTCCTGGTTCTTCATCCGGTACGGCGAAGGGGGGCCGCACCTGCGGATCCGGTTCCGCGGGCCGTCGTCCGGGCCGGTCGACGCGGCGCGGCTCGCGGCCGAGCTGGGCGGCCTGGCCGCCGCCACGGCCCCGGTCGGCGGGCCGTGGCCGGTCCGCCACGGGGAGGTGCGCGCGGTGCCGTACGAGCCGGAGACCGAACGGTACGGGGGCCCCGAAGCGCTCCCGGTCGCCGAGGAGGTGTTCGCGCATGCGACGCGTGCCGCCGTGGCGGCTCTGCGCGCGCTGCCCGCGCGGGCCGACCGGCTGGGGCAGGCGCTGGACTTCGCGCACGCCACCGCCGCGGCCCTCGGCCTGGACGAGCTGGCGGCCGCGGGCTGGCTGCGCCGGCACGCCGCGTCGTGGCGGTGGGTCGACGAGGTGCGGCCGCTGCCGGGTGCCGCCGTCCACGCCCGCGTGAACTCGGTGTTCGCCGCGCAGCGGGAGGGCCTGGCCCGGCGGGCGCGGGCGGTGCGCGCCCAGGCCGCGGAGGGCGGGGCCGCGCCGTGGCTCGCCGAGTGGGCGGGACAGGTCCGCGCGGCCGACGCCGCGCTGCGGGCGGTGGTTCCCGCGGGCGGGCCGGGCTCCCCGGAGCGGGCGGACCGGCGGCTGTGGGTGTGGGCCTCGCAACTCCACATGCTGTTCAACCGGTTGGGTGTGGCTCCGGACGAGGAGCGGGCCGTGTGCCGGCTGGCGGGGCGGGCCCTGCTGGAGCCCGCGGACGGCGGCGGCCGGGCGGACGGGCCGGCAGGCGGCGCATTCTTCGAGAGGGGTGCGCGCGCCGCCGACTACCAGTACCTGGAGCGGAGCAAGTTCCAGGTCGGGCGCGGGCAGGACACGGCGGTCCGGGATGTCCCGCGGCCGCCCGCCCTCCCCGGAGGGCGCCGCGTCGACGGGGAAGTCCAGCTGCCCGCGGCTCCGTTGCCGCAGGTGTCCCTGGGCGGGGCGCTGCGGGGCCGGCGGTCGGCGCGCGGCGCGCTGACGGGGCCGCTCGACGCGGCGGAGCTCGGCGGGGTGCTGTGGCATGCGCACGCCCCGAGCCACGAGTCCCGGCGGGTCCTGGCCGACGGGACGGAGCGGAAGCTGCGGCACCGCCCGTATCCGAGCGCGGGCGCGCTGTACAGCGTCCGGGTGCGGCTGCTGGCGTGGGACGTGGCCGGGCTGCCCTCGGGCACCTACCACTGCGCGCCGGAGCGGCGTTCGCTGGTGCGCCTCGGGCCTGCGCCGGAGGTGGAGGCGGTGAAGGCGCTGTCGTCGTACCTGGCGCGCCCGGAGGGCGACCCGGACGCCGTCGGGATCGACGCGGCGCCGGCCGTCCTGGCCGTCCACCTCGACCTGGGGCTGCTGCGCGGCCGGTACGGGCTGCGGGCGCTGCGGCTGGGCCTGCTGGAGGCCGGGCACCTGGCCCAGGTGCTCCAGCTGACGGCGGGCGCGTTCGGGCTGGCGACGATCCCGCTCGGCGGACTCCAGGACGATCTGGCCCACGAACTGCTGGGCTTGGACGACCTCGACGAGCCCGTCCAGTACCTGCTGCCGCTCGGCCGCCCGGCGGAGTGACCGGCCGGCCGCCGGGCGGCGGCCCGCCCGGCGGTCAGGCCGCGGGGCGCCAGTAGCCGAGGCTGTTGACCCGCTGCTTGGGCAGGCCGAGGTCCTTGCGCAGGTACCCGGTGAGGGTGCGCGTCGTCGCCGTGTCGCAGGCCAGCCAGACGTACGCGGTCTGCGGATCGGGGGCCAGCCCGGGGAGTTCGGCGCGGATCCGCTCGACGAGGGCGGCGCCGCCGCCGGAGCGGGGGACGCGGCGGATGTCGTGCCGCTCGGCGTCGAGCCGGACGGGCAGCTCGGCGTCGTCCTCGTGCTGGGTCTCGAACCAGATGGTGGCCGGGGTCTGCGGGTGCGCGTCCAGCAGGGAGTTGATGGCCGGCAGGGACGCCGGGTCGCCTATCACCAGCAGCCGCTCCGGGGCCGGTGCGGGCGCGGTGAAGCCGGTGCCCTGCACGGTGGCGTCGATGGTGGCGCCGGGCTCGGCGGTGCGCGCCCAGTCGCTGGCGACGCCGTCGTGGAGGGCGAACTCGAGGGAGAAGGTGCCGGCGGCCGGGTCGGGGTCGACGAGGGTGTAGGCGCGCTGGTGGGGCTTGCCGTTGTCGGTGAACCACAGGCGGACCCACATGGTGGGGTGCAGGGAGTCGCCGGCGGCGGCGAGCAGACCGCCGTCGGTGAAGGAGACGCGCCGGTAGTGCGGGGTGACCTGTTCCGCCCCGGTGACCGTGAACGTGAAGTCCTTGCCGCGCAGCAGCTTGAGGACCACGCCCTCCCAGCCCTTGCCGACCGCCATGTCCGCCCCTTTCCCTGACGCCGTATAGTCAGGCGAGCCTAACCTAATGATTTCGGGGAGTGGTACGGACCCCCGCACGCCCCCGGCGCCCCGCGGATCCGACCGCTGCCGCCGCCGGCCCCGCACGGCCGGCCGGCCCCGGCCTCGGCGGCCGGGCGCCCCGCACCGGCCCGCGATCCGGCCGCATGCCACGAAGGAACGGAAGAACCGCCATGAGACCCGAGTCCACCGCCCTCGCCTCCCCGCGCGCCGACGTCCACACCGAGGCCGTCCCCGGCTTCGGCACCGTCCGCTTCACCCCGGTCGACCCCGCGGCGGACTCCGCCGTCCTCCACTCGTGGGTCGTCGAGGAGCGCGCCCGGTTCTGGGGGATGAACGGCGCGAGCCGGGAACTGGTGCAGGAGATCTACGAGGACGTGGACCGCCGCGACACCCACCACGCGTACATGGTGCGGCTCGACGACGAGCCGGTGGCGCTGTTCCAGACGTACCAGCCCGCCGAGGACCGCATCAGCCTGTGCTACGAGGTACGGGAGGGCGACATCGGCGTCCACCTGATGCTGGCCCCTGCGAACGGGCGGCCCCGGCCCGGCTTCAGCCGCACGCTGATCGGCTCGCTGACCCGCTTCACCTTCCGCGACCCGGCCGTCCTGCGCGCCGTCGGCGAGCCCGACGCCCGCAACGAGAAGGCGGTCGCACTGCTGGGCCGCCTCGGGTTCGTCCCGCAGGGGGAGATCACTCTGCCGGAAATCGACCTGCCGGAGATATACCTCCCGGAGAAGCGGGCCGTGCTCGCCTTCCTCGACCGCCCGGCCGTGCTGCCGCCCGCCGACGGGAGCACCCCGACCCCCTAGGAACCCGCATGCCCGCAGCGCACCGGAACGCCACGGGGCTCCGGCCCCTGTACTCCCGCACCGCCGACGGCTTCGGCCTCATCACCCTGCACCGTGTCGACCCGGCGGCCGACGCCGGGCTGATCCACCGCTGGGTGAGCGAGGAGCGGGCCCGGTTCTGGGGGATGGCCGGCGCGGACCTCGAACTGGTCCGCGAGGTGTACGAGGACCTCGACCGCCGGGACACCCACCACGCGTTCCTGGCCCTCCTGGACGGCGTACCGGCCGCGCTGTTCCAGTCGTACGACTGCGCGGCCGACCGGGTGTCGGAGTGCTACCCGGTCCGGCCGGGCGACGTCGGCGTGCACCTGCTCATCGGGCCGCCGTCGGGCCCGCCCCGGCCGGGCCACACGGCGGCCCTGCTGGGTGCGTTCCTGTCGTACCTGTGCGGGCTGCCGGGGACCCGCAGGCTCGTCGCGGACCCGGACCCGGCCAACCGCAAGGCGGTGGCGCGGCTGGAGCGCGCCGGCTTCGTACGCGGCCCGGAGGTCGGCCTCCCCGAGATCGACCTGCCGGAGGTCCGCATCCCCGCCAAGCGCGCCCGCCTCCTCTTCCTGGACGCCCCGCCGCGGCCCTGACCTCAGGGGGCGATGGGCAGCTGCCGCTTGTGCTCGGTGGCCCGGTAGCGGCGGGCAATGATGTCGAAGGCCTGCTCGCCGACCGGCTTGCCCTCCAGGAAGTCGTCGATCTCGTCGTACGTGACGCCCAGCGCGTCCTCGTCCGCCTTGCCCGGGTCGAGGGTCTCCAGGTCGGCGGTCGGCACCTTCCACACGAGCTCGGCCGGGGCGCCGAGCGCGTCGGCCACGGCGCGCACGCGGCGCTTGGTCAGTCCGGTCAGCGGCACCAGGTCGGCGGCGCCGTCGCCGAACTTGGTGAAGAACCCGGAGACGGCCTCGGCCGCGTGGTCGGTTCCGACGACGAGGCCGTCGTGCGCGCCGGCGACCGCGTACTGGGCGATCATGCGCTGGCGGGCCTTGATGTTGCCCTGGACGAAGTCCTGGTGGTGGGCGTCGCGGAAGACGACCCCCGCCGCGACCGCGGCCGCGAGCGCCGCGTCGCTGGCGGGCTTCACGTCGACGGTCAGGACGTGGTCGGGGCGGATGAACGACAGCGCCAGCTGCGCGTCCTTCTCGTCGGCCTGGACGCCGTACGGCAGGCGCATCGCGTAGAAGGACGCCTCGTGCCCGGCGGCGCGGGCCCGCTCCACGGCGAGCTGGCACAGCCGGCCCGCGGTGGTGGAGTCCACGCCCCCGCTGATGCCGAGGACGAGGGAGCGCAGGCCGCTCGCGGTGAGCTTCCCGGCGAGGAAGGCCACACGGCGCTCGATCTCGCGCTCCGCGTCGAAGGAGTCGGTGACCTGGAGGTCCCGGGCGATCTCCTGCTGCAGGGCGGTGGACGCCGGCTCGCTCACGGCTGCTCCTCGGGGTCGTGCGCGTGGGTACGCGGGGGCGGTTCGCTGTTTCCGGACCGACCCTAACCGAAACGGCCGCGCGGCCGTCGCCGAGGCCGACCCGGCGGGAGCCGCCGGCTACGGGGACAGTTCGAGGTAGGCCGGCCGCCCCTGCTCCCGTGCGGCCAGCGCCGCCCGCCACACCGGCAGCACGTGCGGCGGAACCATGTCCGCGGTGATGTCCTCGGGCCGGCAGAAGCGGACCTCGCCGATCTCCGACTCCTGGAGCGTGATCCGCTGCTGCTGCTCACGGGTCAGCTGCGGGCCCTCGAAGACGTGGAAGACGTGTGCGCCCTCCGGCCGCGCCAGCCACGCGGTCACCAGCAGGCCGCCGACCTCCAGGTCCAGGCCGATCTCCTCGCGCAGCTCGCGGCGCAGCGCCGCCCTGGGGAGTTCGCCCTCGTCGAGATGGCCGCCCGGCAGGTTCCACCGCTCCTTGTACACCGGATTGACGACGAGCACCCGGCCGTGCCCGTCCGTGACGACGGCTGCGGCCGATGCGGTGGCCGTGCTGCGGCGCGCGGACGCGGTCATGCGGTGCTCCTGTCACTGCGGGGCGGGGCGGCCGCTTCCGGCCGGCGGGTCGGCGGGTCGGCGGGTCGGCGGGTCGGCGCCCACCGTAACAACGCGGCCGCGGGCGGAACCCGGTGGGCCGGGCCCGGTGCCGCCGACACGACGGGCACCGGGCGGACGGCGGGCGGGAGCGGCGCCCATCGACAGGGCGTCGCCGTCCGGTCACACTGGGGCACGGAGGTGGCACATGACGGAACGCGAACGCCCTCGCGGACGGACCGACGGGATGCGGCCGGCCGTCCGGGAGACGTACGGCCCCGCGGACCTCAGCGCGGTTCCCGTCTTCGCCGGCGGCTTCATCAACTTCGGCTACTGGCAGCCGGGCGACCTGGGCCGCCCCCTGACGGTCGCCGACCGGATCCGCAGCCAGCAGGACCTGTACCGGCACGTGCTGGACACCGTCGGCCCCGTGGAGGGCGGCGAGGTGCTGGAGGTGGGCTGCGGCCTCGGGGTGGGCTGCGCGCTGGCCCTGGAGGAGTACGCCCCGGCACGGATCACCGGCATGGACATCCACCCCCAGCAGCTGGAACGGGCCCGCCGGGCCAACACCCGCACCCTGGCGTCGGCCGGGCCGGGCCGGTTCCGGCTGGTGCGCGGAGCAGCCGAGCGGATGCCCTTCGGGGAGGCCGAGTTCGACCGTGTCTACAGCGTGGAAGCCGCCCAGCACTTCGACGACCTGGAGGCGTTCGCGGCGGAGGCGGCCAGGGTGCTGCGGCCGGGCGGGCGGCTCGCCGTCGCGAGCTTCTTCGCCGCAGACCCGGCCGCCCCGGAGCCGCTGGCGGCACTGCTGACGACCTTCGCCGACGGGCTGGACATCGCCCGGCAGCCCGCGGACCTGACGGACGCCCTCACCCGGGCGGGGTTGGGGGGCGCGCGGGCGGAGTCCATCGGCCCGGCCGTGTGGCCCGGCTGGGACCACTGGCTGTCCGCCCAGTGGGAGCCGGGCACCTGGCCGCGGAACTTCCTGCACGCCTGGGAGCGGGGGCTGCTCGACTACTACGTCGTCACCGCCGAGCGCCCCCGCGCCTGACCGCTACGGCCTGGGCAGCTCGCGCGTCAGCTTCGACTGCCAGGGGCACCAGGTGGAACGCGGCAGGAGCGCCCCGCCCACCTCGTCGAGGTGCTCGTCCACGTAGGCGATGCTCGCGTCGCAGACCTCCATCGCCATGCCGAAGAACTGCACCGAGTTCGGATCGAGATGGTAGGTCCACGGCTTGTTGTACGAGGCGGGCGCCTTGACGACGGTGCCCATGACGCCGCGGTGCTCGGTGTCGACGCCGCTGAGGATGTCCCGGGCCTGGCGGATCTTGGCGGCGTCCGTGAGCTTGATGACGAACGTGTCCGTGCCGTCGGTGAACTCGAAGTAGGTGGCGCGCGCCGTCGCGGACACCGTGTCGCCTTCGGCGGGCTGGGCGGCCTGGGCGGGCTGGCCCAGCGCCAGCGCCAGCATCGAGACTGCCGCGACACTTCCGGCGCGGGTGAGGATTCGTCGCATGACCGTTACCTCCGTAGGTGGTGGGTTGTGTGGGGCCTTTCGGCCTTTGAGCCTTTCGGCCTTCGAAACCGCAACGTAATCAACCCACCAGCCCCAATGGTCACTTGTGCCGTGAAACTGCCCCAAAGGACCGGAAGTGCCGCCACGCCCCTGCCCGGAGGGCCACGCTCCGCGGTTCCGGCGGCCCCGCCGCCCGTATCCTCACTCCCCGACCTGCACTCCCGACCCCTTGGAGCCGCCCATGTCAGCCCGCGCGTACGGATACCCGGTGCTCCCGGGGGCCGCCCTGGACACGCCAGGCGTCGAGGAAGTCCTGCGCCGGCGCGAGCGCGGCCTGCGCTGGGGCGCCTCGGCTGCGGCCGGCGAAGCCGCTCTCCTCGCCGCGGTGACCGCGGCCGCCGGGCCCGGATCCGCAGCGGCCCTGGGCGCTGCCGCCGTCCTCCTGCCCGCCCTCGCCGTGACGCTGGGGCTCATGCTCCTGTGGCGCCGGGCGCGGCGCAGGGAGCGGCTGGCCATGGCCTGCTACGGCTGGCAGGTGTGGCCGTGTGCGGCGCAGGACGTGCGCGTCGTCGCCGCCGAGGGGCGGCGGTCGGGCGGTCGGCGGTGGGGCACGGACGGCCGCGTGGTCCTGCTGCGGCCGGACGGGCAGAGCCACTGCTCCTTCCCGCCGCCCGAGGACGGCTGGGACGGGCCGGCGGTGCCGCAGCCGGCCGGCCCGCCGAAGGAGGTGTGGTTCGCGGGCGACACCCGCTTCGGCGGCATGCTCGCACTGCCGGGCGGGCTGCCGTTCCGGTACGTGACGCGCTCCAAGCCGGGCGGCGCCCGCGGCTCGGCCGAGGAGGACGCCCTCGCCCGGCGCGCCGGCCTCATGCCCCGAGGGTGGCAGCCCCGCCGCTGAGGCCGGTGCCCAGGCGGTAGCGCAGGGGGCCGCCGGGGTAGGTCTGCCGTGGCCTGCGGGTGGTCCGCGGCCGCGGGCCGCAGGCGGCCCGGCACAGGCGAAGGGACGCGGAGTGGGAAACGGAGTGGGAAGCGGAGTGGGAAGCGGAGTGGGAGCAGACGGAGATCCGGCCGGTGCGGCGGATGCCGGGCAGCCGGTGTCGGCCGCAGAGTTGTTCGACGGGCTGGGGATCGCATACGAGGAGGCGTTCGGCAGGCTGCCCGCACAGTCGGACGCCGTCGAATGGCTGGCCGCGCGACTGGCGCCGGGCGCCCGCGTCCTGGACGTCGGCAGCGGCACGGGCCGCCCTGTCGCCGAACGGCTCGCCGACGCCGGGTTCGAGGTGACCGGCATCGACGTGTCACGCGTCATGGTCGAACTGGCCCGCGCCCGGGTCCCCAAGGCCCGCTTCGAGCAGTGCGACGTCCGCGACTTCGCCCCGGAAGGCGGCTTCGACGCCGTCTGCGCCTTCTTCCCGCTGCTGATGATGAGCCGGGCGGAAGCAACGGCCGCATTGCGGCGGATGGCCGACTGGCTGGTGCCGGGCGGCTACCTGGTGTCGGCCACCGTGCCGGCCGACGTGGAGGACGCCGAGATCGAGTGGATGGGGCGGCGCGTGCGGGTGTCGAGCTGCTCGACCGACACCTACCTGCGCCTCCTGCGCGAGGACTGCGGCCTGGAGGTACTGCACCACTCCGTCTCCCTGTTCCTCCCCGACGGCGAACTGGCAACCCCGGAAGAACACCTGTTCTGCTACGCCCGTCGGCCGTCCGAGGGCGAGTGAGGGGAAGCCGGTGGGGTGGAGAGGCGACGGCAGGAGCCGGGATTGGCGGGAGCCGAGGACTCGGGGTCGGATGGTGCTGGGGGTGTCCCGGCAGCCCATTGTCCTTCCGGTGCGGGCCGTCCTGTAAAGGGCGCTCCCTGCGGTCGCGTCGCTGCGCGATGGCCCTTGCGGGCCACCCTTGACAGGACGTCCCGCCCCGGAATGCCAACAAGCTGCCGGGAAGCCCCCAGGGGAATGGCCTGGAGGGACGAGGAGGCGTCAGAGGTCATCAGAGAGCTTTTTCTCCCGCCCCGGCAGGCCGCATCCAGCCCCACCGGCATCAGCAGACCCCTCGGCGGCAGCCGCGTGGCCTCTGGTGTCGCCAAACGATGTCCAGAGCGTCATCCAGCGACAGAAGCGCCCCAGATCGCTACGCGGCCCGGCTCTTTTGGCGGCCGTCGGCCGTCCGGGGCTGGCGTGGCGCGTGAGGTCGCTACAGGGGCGCCGTCGGCTTGGCGACTGACCGCCGGAATGTCAGATGACGGGGGCTGGTGGGGCGGATGTCGTACTCCTGGCGCCGGAGGCCGATATATAAGGAGCGGGAAGTGGGCTGGGGCGCTGCGCGCCCCACGACGGCCCCATGCCGCTGAAAAGGCGGCAGCGCGCAGCGAATCGGACCGCTTTGCGGCCCGGGACGGCCCGCTGGCCGCCGAAGGACCGAGGTAGGCAACGACTTGGGGCGCTGCCCAGACGGCGGCCGGCCACCGAACATGCACGGGCAGGGAGCGAGCTGGGGCGCTGCGCGGCCCAGGACGGGGGTCAGCCGCGTAGCGGGGCGGCGCACGATCCGAGGCGTTGCGCCGCGCCGGACGGGGGCCGGTCGCCGAACAGGGAGCGGCCGGGGGTGGCCTGGGCGCTTCTGTCGGCTTCTCGGCCCCAGACGGCGGCAAGTCGCTGAGCCGAGATTGCCCACGTAGCGGTCTGGGGCGCTTATGTCTCCGGATGACGCTCTGGACATCGTTTGGCGACACCAGAGCCGACACGGCCCCGCCGACGGGTCTGCTGATGCCGGTGGGGCTGGACGCGGCCTGCCGGGGCGGGAGAGAAAGCTCCCTGATGACCCCTCATGCCTCACCCTCCCCCCAGGCCATTCCCCTGGGGGCTTCCCGGCAGCTTGTTGGCATTCCGGGGTGGGTCGTCCTGTCAAGGGTGGCCCGCAAGGGCCATCGCGCAGCGACGCGACGAAGGAGCGCCCTTTACAGGACGGCCCGCACCGGAAGGACAATGGGCTGCCGGGACACCCCCAGCACCATCCGACCCCGACCGGCCGGCTCCCGCCCCACCGCAGCTTCCGCCGCCTCCCCGCCGACCCTGCCCACCCGCGGCGCGGACCAGCCCGACCAGGTCAGTTGTTGGAGCCGACGATGTTGTCGTGTCCGGCGTTGAAGACGTCGTCGCCGGCGATCTGCAGCCAGTCGCCGAAGACGACGGTGTGGGACACGGCCTCCGGGAGGGTCACGGTCACGTCGGCGTTCGCCGCGCCCGTGGCGGTGAGGACGAGGGCGCCGGCGGCCAGGGCGGCGAGGGCGGAGCTGACGGGTCGCATGCGGGTGCACCTTTCGGCGGGGAGCAGGGACAGCCCCCGACGGTAGGGACGCGCGTGTCCGCTGTCGCGGTGTCCGTCCGCGTCGCGGCGAGTCCCATCCGAATGGCGCAGCTCCCGCTACGCGGGAAGGTTCAGCTGCCAGGAGACGCCGAAGCGGTCGCTGACCCAGCCGAACTTGGGGCTGAAGCCGTACGAGCCCAGCGGCATCAGTGCCGCGCCGCCCTCCAGGAGGGCCTCGTACAGGCGGTCCAGTTCGGCCTCGTTGTCGCACTGGACGAAGAGGGAGATCGCCGGGGTGAAACCGAAGTCGTGCTTGGCGGGGCTGTCGATGCACATGAGCTGTTGGCCGGCGAGGGAGAACGTGGCGTGCTGCACGGTGCCCTCCGGACCGGGCTCGCCGGGACCGTAGCGGGTGATGTCGAGCACCTCGGCATCGTCGAAGAGCGAGGTGTAGAAGGTCATCGCCTCCTCCGCCCGGCCCTCGAACATCAGGAACGTGGTGATCTTCTGGGGTGTCGCGGCCATCCTGCCTGCTCCAAGGAGGTGGGGTGCGGCTGTCGGTGCGAGGGTAGGGCACGCGGGGGCCGATGCTCCGTCAACTCCCCCTGGCGTGCGGCCGACTCACACCCCTCCCCTATCATCTGTTCGATTCTCGACTCCCGTGGGCGCGTTCACGCCCGCACGGGAGCAAACACGATGAGAGGCAACGGGGACTTGGGATTCAAGGCCGGATATCGGATATCAGTGGTCGGCGCGTGTGCCGTGGCGGCCATTGCAGGAGGAATCATGTCCTCCAGTGCCTTCGGCACGGAGGACGGCGGCGACGGCCCGCAGGCCGCGCAGTCGGCGCCGCTGCCGGCGCCCGACGCGCATGCGGCGGACACCGCCCCGTCGCGCACCGACCACACCGCCTTCCGCGACGGCGTCATGCATCTCGACGCCGACACCGCGGCGCCCGCCGGAGCGGGCGGCTCGGCGAAGGCAGCCGCGGGTGCGGCCGCCCGGGCGGCGGCGGCCGCCGCTCCGCAGGGCGAAGGGTGGAAGCTGAGCGGGGCGACGAAGTGGCTGGCGACCGGCTACACGATCAAGTTCTACGACCAGAAGTCCGCGGACTGGCTGGGCCCGTACGTCAAGGCCACCGCGGCGGACCTCCAGCGGATCACGAACCTGCCGGTCACGGTCGACACCAAGCCGGTGGGCTGGGAGTACTCCCGCCCCAAGGGCGAGGTGATCCTGGGCGTCCTGCACCGCCCCTGCCTGCCGCCGGACGGCGACATCATGGGCAACACCGGCTGGAAGGTCGTCCGCGACGGCTCCGGCATGGCCAACCTCAGCTGCGGTTTCACCAGCTCCTCGGTGCCCGAGACGGTGACCAGCGGGCACGCGTACATCGACAGCGAGTTCTTCACCCCGCAGGGCAAGCCGACCGCCGCCATGGGCGAGACGTACATGCGCAACCACATCAGCCACGAGATCGGCCACACCCTGGGCCTGACGCACGCGAACCGCAGCATGGAGAGGAGCGACTGCGTCAAGGGCACCGACTCCGGCCAGTTCCCCGTCATGTGCTCGCCCGCGTACGCGTACCAGGACAAGCGGGCCGGGACGTACGTCCAGCAGTTCGACGTCCAGGGCTTCCGCAGGCTCGCCGCGGGCGCCGGCGCCGTGCTGTCCCCGCAGGGGAAGGTCTCCGGCATCGCCGGGAAGTGCCTCGACGTCAAGGGCGGCAAGGCGGCCAACGGTACGCAGATCCAGCTCTACACCTGCAACGGATCGGTCGCACAGTCCTGGATCCTCGGCAAGGACGGGACCTTCCGGGCCCTCGGCAAGTGCCTGGACGATTCGCGCAACGGCACCGCCAACGGCAACAAGATCCAGCTGTGGGACTGCAACGGCTCCGCCGCGCAGCGCTGGTCGGTGAACGCCAAGGGCCAGATCGTGCACGTCGCGTCGGGCAAGGTGCTCGACGTGAAGGGCGGCGCGACCGCGAACGGCACCGTCGTCCAGCTGTACACGGCGAACACCGGCAAGGGCCAGCTCTGGAAGGCTCCGAAGTAGCCCGGTCCCCCGCCGCTGCGGCTCAGCCCGGTAGCAGGGCGTCGACGACGTCGACGAGCAGGTCGCCGAGCGACCTGCCTCCCGTGCCGAACGCGGCGGCGAGGGCGTAGCCGACGGCGGCGTCCTGGGGCTGCGGGTCGGCGCCGGGCAGCCAGTCCGCGGCGACGGACCCGTCGCCGCGGGAGGTGAACTCCCCGAGGCGGCGGCCGTCCCGCAGGAACCTGCTGGCCGCCGCCGAACAGGGCACCAGGCGGTAGCGGCCTGCGTCGGCTCGGACGTCGACGCGGTAGGAGCGGCGGGGGATCCAGGCCCGGGCGGGGCGGATGCCGGCCGGACCGCCGTCCACGGTGAGGGTGAGGCGGGCGCCGTCGCGGGTGCCGATCGGCGCGTACCGGTTCGGCTTGGCACCGTCACCGCGGACCAGCCGTACCTCGGGCAGCGCCCCGCCGGCCACGACGACCGTGCCCCGGCCGGCGTCGAGGAGGACGTCGACGGGCCCGAAGCGCTCGTCCGCGACGGGCCCGGAGGGGCCGGCCGTACTGTCGCCGTTGAACGGCGGCTCCGCGTCGGAGAACGGCAGGGACGGATCGTGCATGGCGGTCTTCCTCGAAGCCGAAGGGACGGACGGGCCGCCCGGCCACTGCGCGCCCGGCACCCCCGACCATGATCGCCCACTCGGCGGACGCGTCGCACGCGGGACGGCCCGGCACCCGCGCCATGGGCGACGATGGTGCCCATGTCCGAACGATTCACGACCCGTGTCCTCGACCTCGCCACCGGGCGCACCGAGACCGTCACCGACCTGACCCGCCACTGCGAGCGCTTCCTCTCCGAAGCCGCAGCCGGCCGCGACGGCCTCCTGAACGTCTTCGTCCCGCACGCCACCGCCGGCATCGCCGTGATCGAGACGGGCGCCGGCAGCGACGACGACCTCCTCGAAGCCCTCCGCACCCTCCTCCCCGCCGACGACCGCTGGCGCCACCGCCACGGCTCCCCCGGCCACGGCCGCGACCACGTCCTCCCGGCCTTCGTCCCGCCCCACGCCACCCTGCCGGTCGTGGCGGGCCGCCTGGAACTCGGAACCTGGCAGTCGGTCTGCCTGGTCGACACCAACAAGGACAACCCCCAGCGCCAGGTGCGCCTTTCGTTCCTCGGCTGAATCGAGGAACAGTCGGACAACGACGGCGGCCCGCCGCCGCGACGGCGTAGGCTCCTGCCCGAGAGCGAGGGGGGACGATGTCCGACGACCGTAAGACGACTGTGCCCGTGTGGACGTTGGCGACCGCCGCAGTGCGCACGCCGGGGCTGCCCGCGGGCGAAGCGATGACGGCCGAGCGCCTGGGTGAGCTGCGGGGCGTACTGGCCGTTCTGGCGGACGAGCCGATCGTCACGCTGGAGGCTCATCCGCCGCCCGAGCGGGTCGATCGCAGCCGTGGCATTGCGCTCGATGTCGCCAGTCCTCTGGCGCAGCACCTGTCGGAGTTCGTCAGTCAGTCCGCGCGGAGTTCGCTCACGGTGGCCCGGGCAACCGCTTCCGGCGAGGGCCTGTACCGCATGGTGGTGCCGGCCAAGGTCGCGGCCGGGTTCGGGCAGGGCTGCATTCGGTCGATGGCTGCGCAGGGCGGCGGCGTCCACAGTGCCCTCGTGGACTCGACGGGCAGGATCGCCGCCCACGCGCGGTTCCTGCCGGTCGGCGGAGCAGCCGCGGCGGGCACGGTCGGCGGCGTGGGTGCCGCGGCGGCCGGCGGAGCGGCGCTGGCCGTGGCGGCTCCGCTCGTGCTCATGGCTGTGGCGGTGGGCGTGAGCGCGCACGCCGACCAGAAGCGTCAGCGGGCGATCGAGCACATCACGGAGCTGCTGGAGCAACTTCACGAGGGGAAGCTGGACGACGAGCACAGCGAACTCGACGGCTGCCGCGACGCGATCGACAAGGCCACTGCCATCCTGCTCGACCAGGGCAGCATCGGCTTCTCCCTGGGACTCGACTCCGCCGTTCACGCCATCAACACGGCACTGGGCAGGGCCGACCGCCGGCTTGCCCGGTGGCAGAGCGCGCTCGACGGGCTGCCCGAGGGCGAGGCCGTCGAACTCGCCACGCTGACCAAATCGTTCCCCGGCGTCGACGACCACGGCGGCACGTTCCGCGCCCACCTCGAACTGGCATCCCTGGCCGTCGCGCTGAAGCGGCGGGTGGTCGTCCTTCAGGCCGTAGAACATGCCCAGGGCAACCCCGACAATCCGTTCGAGAGCTTCACGCGGGCGCTCAAGCGCGACCAGCAGCGCCTCGACGAGCTGGAGTCGGGCATCGCCGGTGTCCTGGTGCGCCTGTCGGGGCTGGAGCTGGCACGCCCGAACGGGTTCCGGCCCGTGTTCACGACGGCGGAGGTCGACCGCCTCATGAACGCGGCGCACCGGCTGCACAAGTTGGGCGCCGGCGTCTCGCTCGACAGCCGTGCCAGGGACGTGACGATCGACATCGCCCGCCACAAGGACGGCTCGGTGGTGGTGTTCCCGGCCGTGCCCGCGTAGGGGCGGCCGTCGCCGTCGGTCCCTTTGCGGGCGGAGGACTGACGGTGCGTCGGATCCGCTTTACCCCAACCTGTTCGGGGCGGCAAGCGGTCTCACCCGAAGGGGTGGCGAACGGGTTGACCCGTCTGGTCGGTGGCGTGGCGTTCCCCTACGGTCGGGCCCCGGTCGTCGCTCCCGCGGTGCGGGGCGGCGGCGTGGGAGCAGGCCGGGAACGGGAGAGGACGGCACAGGGTGGTCATGCACGAGGACTGGACAGAAGGCGCGGTGTGCAGGACCGCCGACCCCGACGAGCTCTTCGTGCAGGGCGCGGCCCAGAACAAGGCCAAGTCGGTGTGCGGGAGCTGCCATGTCCGTACGGAGTGCCTGGCCTTCGCGCTCGACCAGCGGATCGACCACGGCATCTGGGGCGGGATGACCGAGCGGGAGCGGCGGGCCCTGTTGAAGCGGAGGCCGCTGGTGACGTCGTGGCGGCGGCTGTTGGAGGCCGCCCGGGAGGAGCACCACCGGCAGACGCGCCCCGCTGTGGTGCGGCAGGCCGGCTGACCGCTCCACCGCCGGGCCGGCTGTTCTGCGGCAGGCTCCCGCACGAGCCCGCCCCCGCACCGGTGATGGTCGATCCCGACGGGTGGCGCCTGACCGGGCTGTTCGACTTCGAGCCCGCCATGATCGGAGACCGGGCCTACGACTTCGTCGGCGTCGGCGTGTTCGTCACCCGCGGCGATCCGAAGCTGCTGGCCCGGCTGTCCGCCGCGTACGGGCACGCCTTCGAGCCGGAGGTGCTGCTCGCCTACACGCTGCTGCACGTGTACAGCAACCTCCCCTGGTACATGCGGGAGCTGGGCGTACCCGCCCTGCGGACGCTGCCGGCGCTCGCCGAGGCGTGGTTCGGCTCGGGCGCCGCGTAAGGCTGCCGGGAGGGGGGCTCAGTCCGCGGTGAGCCGTCCGCTCATCCAGGCGAGGGCCGGGGGCACCTCCCGGCGCCACGTCTTGAAGTTGTGGCCGCCGCTGTCGAGGATGATGGACGAGACCCGGGCGGGCGCCTTGACCTTCGCGACGAACTCGGTCGTCTCCTTGTAATTGGGCTCGCCCGTCAGCGACGAGGTCACCAGGAACGACGAGGCGCCCTGGGGCCGGTTGTCGAGGTGCCACAGGAGGTCGGACCGCTTCTCCTCGTCCTTGTTCCCCTGGAAGAGGTCGCCGGACTCGCGGTCGATCTCCGGCCGGTACTCCGCGGACAGGCCGACGCCGACGGAGAAGGACTCGGGGTGCTGGACGGCCATCTTCAGGGCGCAGTAGCCGCCGGTCGAGTTGCCGATGACGCCCCAGTTGCGGGCCGAGGTGCCGACGCGGTAGGTGGCCGCCACCGCCTTGACGAGGTCGGTGCCGTAGAAGGTCTCGCTCTGCGGGCCGCCGGGGACGTCGACGCACTGGGTGTTCGCGGCGGCGATGGTGGGCCGCATCATGACCAGCACCATGGGCTGCGCCTTCTTCTGCTTCGCGAGCTTCCACGCCGTCTGGGGGTACTCGAGCTTCTTCATGAGGTTCTCGGCCATGCCGGGGAAGCCCGTCAGGACGACGGCCGCCGGGAACCTGCGCTGCTCGGCGCCCTTCGCGAAGTACTCCGGCGGCAGGTACACGTACGCGGGGGCCGCCGTGCGGGAGCGCTCGCCGTGGACGACCACCTTCTCGATCACACCGCCCACGCGGGGGTCCGCGCCGCCGGGGACCGCCGGCGCCTTGCGGCCGAGGACCTGTACGGCGGCTCCGCCGGGGGAGGCCGCCACCTGCTGCTTGGCGCCGACGAGGTCGGACCAGGAGTCGTAGAACAGGAAGGTCCGGTTCGATACGAGACCGACCGAGGCGAGTACGCACACCTGGGCGAGGAGGAGGATGCCGATCCGCGCGATCACCCGCCCCGGGCCGCGCCCCCCGAGGCGCGGCCACTGCCACACCGTCACCGCGCCCAGCAGGAGCGTGGCCAGCACCACGCACGCCAGCAACGTGTCACTCGTCAGACCCATGGACCGGGATCACCCTCTGCCGTGCCGCCCGGCTCCGCCGCGCGGTCCGGGGCACACCGTCGCCCGATGTGCACCGGTCAAGAGGGTGGAACGCGGCCCGGCGTTCCCTCCGGGGCCGGGAAATCCGGGGCGGGCGTGGCGCGGCCAGGGCCGCGCGGCCGGTCAGCCGCCCTTGAGGCGGCGGGTGACCTCCTCGCTGATGCGGCGGTGCAGTTCGGCCAGTTGCCCGGGGGTGTACGCGGTCAGGTCGCCGAGGTCGGGCGGCCCGGCTCCCTGCTCCTTGCGCTTGCCCTCCTCGCGGCGGGCGAGCTCCTGCTCCTCGGGGGAGCCCGGGGCGGCGTGCGCACAGCGGATGAGCGTGCCGTCGGCGCTCTTCAGGCAGGTGGCCTCGCGTCCGCCGACCTGGCCGCGGCCCTCCACGCGGTAGCGGATGTTCTGCTCGCTGCCGACGGTCGCGGTCCAGGTGGTGCCGCCGGTGGGCACCACCTCGAACACCCGGTCGTCGTTGTAGCAGCAGACGTCCCGGTACTCCGCCTTGACGAGCGCGACGATCGCGGCGGGCGAGGACCAGGTCGGGTCGAGCCGGTGCACCGTCAGCGGGGCGAGCCCGCCGCCGCGGTGCCGGGTCGGCACCGCGGAGACGGCCACGACGGAACTGGCCTCGCCCTGAGGTGTGAGCGGGGTCACGTACGAGCTGCTGCCGCTGCCGTCGCGGTGGCGCAGGGCGAACTCGGATTCGTTTCCTGCGTTGGCCCCGTCCTCGGAGGCGTCCCAGCCGCTGCGCTCGAACCACCAGTCGGTGAAGCCTCCGACTGCGGCGGTCGCCTCGCGTTGCCGGGCGGCGAGGCTCAGCGGATAGGAGGGGCCCGGCACCGCCTGCGTGTCGGCGGTGACGGTGAGCCGGCCGGTGTGGCCGTCGTACAGGGCGAGGCCGGCGGGGCGTTCGGTGACGACGAGGAGCCCGGTCTGGCGTTTGAGGGGGACGGCCACGACGGGCCGGTCGCCGTTGCAGACGACGTACGCGTCGTCCGCGTCGAAGCGGACCCAGCGCTTCTGTGCGGCGATCTTGCGGCCGAGGTTGTGGTGGAACCAGCCGCCGATCCGCGCGTCGGCCGCCTCCACGTCGAACCGGCAGCGCTGCTGGGATCGGCTGGTGCCGCCGAGCGGTACGTCCTGCACCAGGCCGACCTCGTATCCGGCGAGCCAGCCGCGCCGCTCGACGAGGGTGGCGAACCGGTCGGAGTCGGGCAGGTAGCTGATGTCGGCGATCTCGCCGGTGACGTCCCCCAGGTGCGGGGCGGCCTGCGCCTTGCCGACGACGTACGGGGCGCGGGCCGCCAGCTCCGGCACCGGCCCGGTCACGACGCGGGTGGCGGCCATGTAGGCGCGGTCCTGGAGGTAGGCGCCGTAGACCATCCAGGCGAAGGTGAGGGCGATCCCCGCGACGGCGCCGAGGCAGCCGAGGACCCTGGCCGCGCCGCTCCCGCCGCGGCGATCCGCGCGGCCCCGGCGCAGCATGCCGACGAGGCCGACGAGCAGTGCCAGTGCCCCGGCCAGTACGGGCACGGCCAGCCAGGAGAGGGCCTTGCGCAGCTCCCACAGGGCGATCGTGCTGTAGTACGGGGCGTACCAGGGGGAGAGGAGCACGAGGACCGCGGCTGCCGCGGGTATGCCGATGCGCAGGATCCGGTCCATCCGTGCCCTCCCCCAAGCCGGTGTGGACCCCAGTGTGGACCCGGGGACCGGCGTTTGTCAGGACGGGCGGACGACGGGGCGGTCAGTCGCGCAGGACCTTCGTCAGCAGGGAGCCGGCGATGATCAGGGCAGCGCCGATCCACCACGGGTCGTCGAGGATGAGCACGGCGATGCCGAGGGGGACGAGGAGCGCCGCGAGCGGCAGCAGGAAGCTCGCCGTGGAGGGCGGGTCGGGGCCGGGCAGTCCGGCGTCCCGGCGGGCGCGGGCGCGCGCGACGTCGGGGTACCAGGCGGTGAACTTCAGGGCGGCGACGATGGCGATGATCTGGATGATCCAGCCGGTCCAGATGTTGTCCGGGTTGTGGAGGACGAGGTCCCCGAAGGCTCCGGCGAGGGCGGCGACCAGGAAGGCGAGCCCCCACGCCCCCGTGATGACGTAGTTGGTGCGCAGGAAGCCGGGGGTGTGCCAGATCGAGGGGTCGACCTGCTCGCGCGCGTACTGGAGGGTGAAGGGCACGCGGACGGCCATCGAGCCGAAGGCGATGAGCGCGAGGGCGATGTTCGCCACCTCGCCGGCGTACGTCTCCAGCCAGCGGAGGGTGTCGGGGCCGGCCAGGGCTCCGACAATCGCCATGCCGGCGAAGAAGACGACGTCGGCGAGTTCGAGGAGCTTCCAGGAACTGCCCGGGCGGGCGAGGCGGCCGAGGAGGACGAGGGCCACGGCGGCGGCCAGTGCGGTGGCGACCGCGACCTCGAACCGGCCGGGCCCGACCAGCAGGGAGAAGATGATCCACGGCGCCATGCCGACGACGGGGCTCTCCAGGAGCCCGCGCAGGGCCGAGGTTGCCGTGGTGCGCCCCTCGGTGCTCACCCTTCCAGGGTGGGCCCGTTCGGCCCGCCGAGCCACTCGTGCGCGGCCCGCACCACGGGAGGAGCATGGGAGGCGAGGCCGCTCGCCGCGGCCGGACACCCAGCCGGAAGGAAGGGATGCGCCATGCTGGCGGACAGCAAGGCGTTCAGCGGCTTCTCGGTGCGGCGGATCGCCGACGTCCGGGAGTTCTACGCCTCGACGCTCGGACTGCGCGTCTCGGGAGACGACGAGATGCTCACCCTGCACCTCGGCGGGGGCGGTGAGGTCCTCGTGTACCCGAAGGAGGGCCACGAGCCGGCCACGTTCACCGTGCTGAACTTCCCGGTGCCGGACATCGACAAGGCGGTCGACGCGCTGGCCGCCCGCGGCGTCGTCTTCGAGCGCTACGAGGAGTTCGAGCACGACGGGAAGGGCATCGTCCGGGACGCCGGGGGACCGGCCATCGCCTGGTTCAAGGACCCCGCGGGCAACGTCCTGTCGGTCCTGACGCCGCCCTGACCCCGCTCCCCGCGTGCGCTCACCCGTACGGCCGCATCCTGGCGTGTCCCCGGCACGGGGGCTGCGGGCGGCCGGATAGTCGGGGCTGCGGGCGCCGCAGCGGCGGCCGCGTCCCTGGCGGAACGAGGCGAGCGGGTGAGGCGGTTGAGGCGGTTGAGGCCGATGGTCAGGCGTGCGGTGGCGGTGTCCGCGGTGGTGGCGGGCGTGGCGGCCGGGACGGGCGGTTGGACGGCGGGGGCCGTCGCGAACGGACAGGAGGGCCCGGCGCCGCAGCGGTCGGCCGCCGTGCGGGCCGCGTACCCGAAGGGCGTGGTCGTCTCCCGGTCCGGCGTCCGCGTGCGGGCGAAGCCCACGGTGTATTCGGACGTCGTCAAGACGCTGCGCCATGAGCAGGTGGTGTACCTGGTGTGCCAGCAGCGCGGCGGCTGGGTGGAGGGCAATCCGGTCTGGTACCGGCTCCACGGGGTGAACGGCTGGGTGTCCGCCCGCTACGTGCACGACCTGCAGCCCGTACGGGCCTGTTGACCGGCGGTTCCCGGCCGCCGCGCCGTGGCGGCCGGGGATGCGGGGGGGTGTGGATCAGAACGCGAAGACGGCGTTGCCGTTCAGGTTCGCGGCCATGGAGCAGGAGTTGCCGAAGGTGTGCTTCCAGGAGACGCGGCTGCCCTGCCAGACGCCGTCAGCGGTGACCGTGACCGGGTCGTAGTGCATGGGGCACGCGCGGTTCGGGTCCGGGGCGGCGAGCAGGCGGTCGAAGGTGCCGTCGGTCGACTTCAGCGCCTCACAGGCGGCCTCGGGGTCGGGGTGGGTGCCCTGGGCGCTCGGGGCGCAGCTGAGGGTGGTCGCCCGGACGACGGTGCTGTTGGCGTCGTCCCCCTTGGCGACGGAGAAGACCAGGGCGGACGGGGCGTACAGGCTTGCGGGCTGTGCCTCCGCCATGCCCGTGGCGCCGGCCAGGCACAGGAGGGCAGCGGCGGATACGGCAGCGAAGCGGTGACGCACGACAGGACTCGCTTTCGATTCGAAGGTTGAGCGCGATACTTTCTTGCGATATCGCTCTCTGACACCGGCGAGTCTGTCGGGTGTGAAGGGCGACCGCACATCGATCGCCGATTTACGGACACTGCGTTCGGATACCGGATATCCGAAGGGGTGTTCGCCCAGCTCACGCCCCGTCCGGCGACCCGATGGCGTTCCGTGCCCGCCCGCCAACGGACGGTGAGCGATCCGCTGACGTGCACTTCCGAGGCACCAGGCCGGACGACAGCCACCCGGGCTTCATCGAACGGCCATTCAGCTTGACCGGATCCCTACGCTCCCGTGCCCCGCCGCGCGCGTCCCAACCGGCGAAGCGGGGCGGTCGCGGCAGAAGGTGCGCGGCGCGCGGCGGCCCCACGCGCCCGCGGCGGACCGGTGCACCCCGGGGGCGCTGCCGCCGCCTATGCTGCCCGCATGCCAAAGGGAACACGCGTACGCCGGACACGGACAACTCCGCTTCGCGACATGGGCGGACACGCCGTGGACGGGCAGCGGCTGGTCCGGATCACGCTCGCTCTCATGCTCTACGGATGGGCAGCGGCCGCCGGGGTGTTCGTCCTGGGACGGGCGCACGCGGTCTGGGCCGCCGTGCCGTTCATCACGGTGACGTTCACGGGGCTGGGCTTCGCCCTGGCCCTGGTGCTGCTGCACCGGGCGACGTGGACCGCCCTCCTCTCGCTCGCCGGCACGGCGGCCATGGTGGCGGGCGCGGCGAACGGCAGCGTCACGCCGCTGATCTGCGGCGCGGCCGTGTGGTCCGCGCTGGCCGCGGTGGCGGGCCGCCGCGGCCACCACAGGCGCCGCCGCGGCATCAAGGCCCCCTGGTGGGACAACCTCGTCTGACGAGGAGGCGGACGCCCCGGCGGTTCTCCCCCTTCCGCCGCCGGTCGGCCGTACTGTCGAAGGGTTCCCGAGGAGGGCTGCCGATGCGCAAGGTGACGTACTCGATGAACGTCTCGCTGGACGGCTACATCGTCGGGCCGGACGGCCGCTTCGACTGGACGCCCCCGCACGCGGACGTCTTCCGCTTCTGGATCGACGAGATCAGGGGGGTGGACGTCCACCTGCTGGGCCGCCGCCTGTACGAGACGATGCTCTACTGGGAGACCGTCGACGCCTCGTCGCTCGGCGAGGCGGAACGCGAGTGGGTGTCGCTCTGGAACCCGCTGCCGAAGGTCGTGTTCTCCACGACACTCACCGACGTCCAGGGCCGTGCCCGCCTGGCCGCGGGCAGCCCCGCCGAGGAGATCGAACGCCTGAGGGCGGAACCGGGAAGCGGGGAGATCGCGATCGGCGGTGCGACGCTCGCCGCCCAGGCGGCCGCCTCGGACCTGATCGACGAGTACCGGGCCATGGTGTACCCGGTCCTCGTGGGCGGCGGCATTCCGTTCTTCCCGCGGGCCGAGCAGCGAGTGGACCTCACGCCGGCGGAGACCCGCACCTTCCCCTCGGGCGTCGTCTACCTGGCCTACCGCGTGGCACGCCGCGCACCCTAGCCGCCCGTGGCCGAGAAGTGCTGGTAGTCCGGGTTGGGCCAGCGGCCGCCCCAGGCCCAGCCGATCTCCCCGAACGCGCGGGACACCGCGTCCCCCGGCCGGATCATGCCGGGGACGGACCGGTCGCGGCGCAGGTTGGCGCGGCCCGCGGCCGGGTGGACGGTGCCGCTGCGGTCCACGTACGGGTTCTCGACGGGGTTGATGTCGACGGCGTCCCCGTAGGCGTGTTGGGATCTCCGGCCCGGATCGCCCGTCACGGGACGGCAGTTGAACGCCGAGGTGTTGTCGTCGGCCATGGATCTGCCGTCGTCGCCGCCGTACGCCGAGGCCGGCTGCATGCGGCGGATCGGGAACCGCGCCGCGAACACCTTGCCGAAGGCGCCGAGCAGCGGCCCGACGGCGTCCTCGTGCACGACGAGCGCGCCGCGGTGGACCTTGCCGTCGAAGCCCCAGTGGTTCATCCGGATCAGCCGCAGCCGCTCCGGGCCCACGGGGCAGCCCTCGCGGTAGGTGGCGCCGAGCGCCTCGGCGGGGACGGGCATCACTTCGGCGGCCAGCGAGGGCGCGGCCGCCCGTGCGGCACGCACGGGCGGCAGGGCGGGCGTCGCGGCCGGCGGCGCGGATGCCGCGAGGACGGCACCGAACGCGAGGGCCGCGGTGACGGCCATGGGTATGGGTCGCACGCGTTCACCGTAGGCACACCCCGACTCCCCCGCACGCCGCGAGGGCCACACGGGCCAGGGGCGGGCGCCGGCGCCCCCGCCCGGCTACCGTCGGACGGGTGGACCTGCTGCTGATGTCCGACACCCACCTCCCCGTACGGGCCAAGGCCCTCCCCCCGCGGCTGCTCGACCTGGTGCCCCGTGCGGACGTCGTCGTCCACGCGGGCGACTGGGTCGACGAGGCGACCCTCGACCTCCTGGAGGCCCGCGCCCGCCGCCTCGTCGCCGTCTTCGGCAACAACGACGGCCCCGGCCTGCGCGCCCGCCTCCCGGAGGTGGCGTACGCGGACCTCGGCGGCCTGCGCCTCGGCGTGGTCCACGAGACGGGGCCGGCCAACGGCCGCGAGCGGCGCTGCGCCGAACGCTTCCCGGACCTGGACGTCCTGGTCTTCGGCCACAGCCACATCCCGTGGGACTCCACGGCCGAGGGCCGGCTCCGCCTGCTGAACCCGGGCTCCCCCACGGACCGCCGGCGCCAACCGCACTGCACGTTCATGACGGCCCGCGTCGTCGCCTCCCGGCTCACCGGCGTACGCCTCCACACGCTCCCTCCGCGCACGCACGGGTGAGCGCCGACCCGCGGCCCCGCAGCGCGCGGAGACGTACGGCGGGGGCTTGCCGATCCGCGGACGCGCCGCCCCCTCCCCGCATATGCTCCCGCTGGCACGACGCCGCTCCGGCGCAGCGCGCGTCCGGAGACCGAACGCCGACGTAAGGGGACCGCCCCGTGAGTGTCCGCATCCAGCCCTCCTCCCAGGTCGACGAGACCGCCGACCTCGGGGAGGGCACCACCGTCTGGGACCTGGCGCAGATACGGGAGGAGGCACGGCTCGGCCGGGGGTGCGTCGTCGGCCGCGGAGCCTACGTCGGCCCGGGCGTGCGCATCGGCGACAACGTGAAGCTGCAGAACCACGCGCTGGTGTACGAGCCCGCCGTCCTCGGGGACGGGGTGTTCATCGGCCCGGCCGCGGTGCTGACCAACGACTTCTACCCCAGGGCGGTGGACCCCGAGGGGCGGCTCAAGCGGGGCGGCGACTGGGAGGCCGCCGGGGTCGTGGTCGAGGAGGGGGCTTCACTGGGGGCCCGG
>NZ_RPSE01000419.1:0-5306 GCF_003949955.1 Streptomyces sp. WAC05292 | reverse complement strand
TTCCCGGCCCTCCCCGCCTTCCCGGCGCCCGACCGAACCCCCGCGGGGACATCCCGCCCACGAGGAAGGAAGACCGTCACGCCATGGCCGACACGGGTGGATTCCAGGACGACGACTTCTGGAGCGAGTTCTACGAGTTCCTGTTCCCTCCGGAGCGCTTCTCCCAGGCCGAGGAGCTGCTGACGACCTCTCCCCTGCTCTCCCTGCCACCGGGCGGCCGGGTCCTCGACCTGTGCTGCGGGCCGGGGGTGTTCACCGTCCCGCTGGCCCGCCTCGGCCACCGCACGACCGGTGTGGACCGCAGTCCGGCCATGCTGGAACGGGCCCGGAAGCTGACCGCGGAGGCGGGCGTGCAAGCGGAGTACGTACGGGCCGACGTGCGGGAGTACACGGACCCGGGCGCCTTCGACACGGTCCTCAACATGTTCACGTCCTTCGGCTACTTCGAGGACCCGGCGGACAACGCGCGGGCGCTGCGCACCATGCACGACTGCCTGCGGCCGGGCGGCAGCCTGCTGCTGGACGTGGCCGGGAAGGAGATCCTGGCCCGCCGGGTGGTGCCGCCCAAGGTGGTCCGGCGCGGCGGCGACCTGCTGGTGCAGACCGACAGCGTGCTGGACGACTGGGCGCGGCTGCGCAGCGACTGGGTGCTGGTGCGGGGCGAGCGGGTGACCCGGGCAAGCCTGGTGTGGTTCGTGTACAGCGCGGTGGAGCTGCGTGCGATGGCCGAGGCGGCGGGGTTCGAACGGGTCGAGGTGTTCGGGGGATTCGACGGCCGTCCGTACGACGAGGCCGCGGACCGGCTCGTCGTACGGGCGCACCGGCCGCACTGACCGGGCGCGGGCGGCCGGGCCCCTGCGGGCGCAGCGGACACGGGAGACGGTCAAGAGGGGCGCACGCCCAAGGCGCGAGCCCCGGTTCGCGCGCCCTTTCACGCCCGAGTGACCGGAATGTAATATTGCCAGGTCATCGCCGCGACGGGAGACAGGAAGCCGGTGCGAGTCCGGCACGGTCCCGCCACTGTGACCGGGGAGCGGACCCCTCACGAGCCACTGCGCGCACGCGTGGGAAGGCGGGGGGAACGCCGATCCGGGAGTCAGGAAACTGGCCTGTCGCGGGCCCGTTCCGAGGAGCGCGGACTCCCCAGGAGGCTCTACGTGTACGTCGGCATGCCCGGCTCCCTGCAGTTCCCCCCGTCCCCCCGCCCGTCGCACCGCCGCGCCCTGCGCGCGGCCGCGGCCGCCGCCCTGGTCTCGGTGCTGGCCGCCGGCTGCGGCGGCGGCACCGATCCGGCCGGGGAGGACGGCAAGCCCGCGGCCGCGCCGGCGGCGGGCTTCCCGCTCACCGTCGACAACTGCGGCACCCGCACCACCTACGACAGGCCGCCCGCCCGGGCGGTCACCATCCACCAGCACCCGGCCGAGCTGATGCTGGCGCTCGGCCTGAAGGACCGCATGGTGGGCACCGCCTTCCCCGACTCGCCGGTCCTCCCGCAGTACGAGCAGGACTTCAAGGCCGTCAGGCAGTTGGCGCAGAAGGAGCCCTCCTTCGAGGCCGTCGTCAACGCCGAGCCCGACTTCGTGTACGGCGGCTACGGCAGCGCGTTCGCCGAGAAGGAGGGCCGCTCCCGCAAGGCGTTCGAGGACGCCGGCATCGACACCTACCTCAACCGCGAGTACTGCGGGAAGAAGCAGGTGTCCATGGAGGACGCCTACGAGGAGATCCGCACCATCGGCGGCATCTTCGGCGTCAAGGACCGGGCCGACGCCCTCGTCGCGGACCTGCGGGCCCGCATCGAGAAGACCGGCAAGGCCGTGGAAGGCGCCCCCGCCGTGCCCGTGTTCGTGTACGACAGCGGCGACAAGGCGGCGTTCACCGCCGGCGGCAAGGGCCTCGGCACCGAGATCATCAAACTGGCCGGCGGGCGCAACGTCTTCGACGACCTCGACGAGGTCTTCGGCGACGTCTCCTGGGAGCAGGTCGTCGAGCGCAGGCCCGAGGTCATCGCCATCTACGACTACGCCGACGCCGGCAGCGTGCAGCAGAAGAAGGACTTCCTGCTCTCCCAGCCGGCCCTCGCAGACGTGCCCGCGATCCGGAACAAGCGCTTCGTGGTGGTGCCGCTGACCGCCACCCTCGTCGGCGTGCGCCCGCCGCACGCGGTCGAGGACCTGGCCCGCGGCCTGCACCCCGAGCGCTTCCGGTGACGGCCGCCGCCGCGGCCCGGCCGCGGGAGGGGTCCCCGCCCGGCCGCGCGGGGGAAGGCGGCGCACCCGCCGGGCGCCCCGGGCGGGCCCGGTTCCCGCTCGTCCTCTCGGGCCTGGCCGCGCTGCTGCTGCTGTCCCTGACCGCGGGGCTCGCCATCGGCTCGGTGCACGTGCCGCCCGGCGAGGTCTGGGGCATCGTCGGCCACGCCCTCGGCGTGGACCGTTCCGAGCCGACGTGGTCGCGGGCCCGCGAGCACATCGTCCTGGACGTGCGCGCGCCGCGCGTCCTGCTCGGCGCCGTCACCGGGGCCGGGCTCGCGGTGGTGGGCGCCGCGCTGCAGGCCCTCGTACGGAACCCGCTCGCCGAGCCGTACCTGCTGGGCGTGTCATCCGGGGCGTCCCTCGGCGCCGTCGCCGTGATCGTCTTCGGCTTCACGCTGTTCGGGGCGGTGTCGCTGTCGGCGGCCGCCTTCGCCGGCGCCCTCGTGACGCTGCTGCTCGTCTACACCACGGCGCGCTCCGGCGGCCGGATCACGCCGCTGCGGCTGGTGCTCTCTGGCGTGGCGTTCGCCTCGGTGCTCACCGCGCTGCTGGACCTGCTGCTGCTGACCGCCGACCGCGGCAACGAGGCCCGCACGGTCCTCGCCTGGACGCTCGGCGGGCTCGGCGGCGTGCAGTGGGGCACCCTGTGGCTGCCCGCCGCCGCCCTGCTGCTCGGCACCGCCGTGCTCCTCGTCCAGGCCAGGCCGCTGAACCTGCTGCTGGCCGGCGAGGAGTCGGCGACCACGATGGGGCTGGACGTGGCCCGCTTCCGGGCCCGCATGTTCGTCCTGCTCTCGCTGGTCACCGGGGTGCTGGTGGCGGCCGCCGGTCCGATCGGGTTCGTCGGGCTGATCCTGCCGCACACGGTGCGGCTGTTCGTCGGCAGCGACCACCGCAGGGTCCTGCCGACGGCGGCGCTGGCCGGGGCTGTGTTCCTGGTGTCGGCGGACATCGCCGCCCGCACCGTCGCCGCACCGATGGAGATCCCCGTCGGCGTGCTGACGGCGCTGTGCGGGGGCCCGTTCTTCCTGTGGCTGATGCGGCGGGACGCCCGCCGCCGGAGCGCCCGGGGGGCGGCGTGAGGGGGACCGACCTGGCCGTCGAGCGGCTCACCCTCACCGCCGGCGCCCACCGGCTGGTGCGGGAGGTGTCCCTGGCGGCCCGGCCCGGAGAGGTCGTCGGGCTGGTCGGGCCGAACGGCAGCGGCAAGTCCAGCCTGCTGCGGGCCGTCTACCGGGTGCTGCGCCCGCGGTCCGGGCAGGTCCTGGTGGACGGGGCCGACGCCTGGGCGCTGCCGCTGCGGGAACTGGCCCGCACCACCGCCGCGGTCGTCCAGGAGCCGGGCGGCGACTTCGACATGACGGTGCGGGAGGTGGTCGCCATGGGCCGCACCCCGCACAAGCGGCTGCTGGACGCGGACACCGCCGAGGACGCCCGCCTGATCGCCCGGTCGCTGGAGGCGGTGGACGCCGCCGGGCTGGCGGAGCGGCCGTTCGAGCAGTTGTCGGGGGGCGAGCGGCAGCGGGTGCTCATCGCCCGGGCGCTGACCCAGCAGCCGTCCCTGCTGGTCCTGGACGAGCCGACCAACCACCTGGACGTCCGGCACCAGTTGGAGGTGCTCGGGCTGCTGCGGCGGCTGCCGGCGACCGTGCTGGTGGCCCTCCACGACCTGAACCTCGCCGCGTACTACTGCGACCGGCTGTACGTCCTGTGCGGCGGCGAGGTGACCGCCTCGGGCGCGCCCGCGGAGGTGCTCACCACGGAGCTTCTGGCCGAGGTGTACGGAGTGGCGGGCGAGGTCGCCGTACATCCGCGGACGGGGGCGCCGCAGGTCACCTTCCTGCCGGCTCAGTCCGGTTCGTGAACGTGCGGCGCCGTCGGCGCGGGCTGCGGCCCGGCCGGCGGCGGGGGCGGGCGGGTCCGCCCGCCGTCGTGGCCCGTGGCCGCGGCGGCGAGGATCCCGGCCGCCGCCGCGGCGGCCACGGCCAGGCCGCCGGCCCGCACCGCCCACCGCGCCGCGGGGCCCTGCCCGGGGCGCCCGGGGCCGGGCGGCGCGAGGCGCTCGCCGCGCCGCGCGGGCCGCAGCAGCCGGACCAGCAGCAGTACGGCGACGGGCAGTTGCAGCAGCCAGAGCCCCGTACGCGGCCACTCCCCGTACCAGACGTTCGTCCCGTACAGCAGGGTGTGCCAGACGCCCAGCGCGTACACGGCGACGGTGAGGCGGTGCAGGCGCCGCCAGGCGGTCGGGCCGAAGCGGTGCCGCACGTAGAAGAGCAGGCCCAGCGGGACGGCGAGGTAGAGCGCGCCCTGCCCGATCGGGATGGCGGTGCGGCCGGTCCCCGAGTCGTACCAGCCGGGGACGAAGGTGTCGGCGAAGGCCGACCACAGGCGGGCCGCCCAGCCGAGCCGGGCCTCGTAGCGGACGAGTTCGGCGGCGAAGAGCAGCGCGTGCGCCGCCATCAGCGCCATGGTGGTGAGGCTGGCCGTCCGGTGCCACCGCTCCAGCGCCCGGCGGGACACGGGCAGCCGGCCCGGTCCGGGTCCGGACAGCAGTAGCCCGAGCATGACCGTGCCCCAGGACCACAGGAGCGCGGACCAGCCGAAGGCCTGGCTGAGCAGGTACATCCAGAAGGTGCCGGGATCGGCCATGAAGGGCATGACGGCGGTGGTGGCGGAGGTGCCGGACCGCATCCTGGACCACAGGAGGGCGAACACTGCGGCCGTGACGCCGAAGGCGGCCGCGGCATCCGGGACGGCGGCCCGCACGTCGCTCCTGAGTGAAGGCTGCACGCAGCGCTCCCCGCCTTCCGCCCGCCGGCGCCAGGGGGCCTGCGGGGTGTCCGAGTCTTCCGCGACCAGTGTTGCGGACGGGGCCGCCCGCCCACAGCAGCGAAACCGGTCACCGCGCACCGCCCCCAATCCCCCGGCCTCTCAAGGCCTTTCGAGCCGCCGTTCGCTCAGGCGGGGTACAGTCTGCTGCTGTTGATCTTGATGGTGGCGGGGGGAAGAAGGACGTGGCACGGCAGGGCGGGTACGGACAGCGGACGGGTACGGGGC
>NZ_RPSE01000418.1:0-5306 GCF_003949955.1 Streptomyces sp. WAC05292 | reverse complement strand
GCCCCCGCCCCCGCGCCGTACCGGCCGGATCCGGCCGGCGGCCGGCGCGGCCCGGGACCCCTTTCCGGCGGGGTCCCGGGCCGCGCCCGCGAGCGCTGCGAAATACTGGTGCCCCTCGGCACAGCAGTGCGGACACACGGACAGGAGCGGCACGTGCACGGCAGCGAAGACCAGGAGTTCCTCGCCCTGGAGCGGGAACTGTCCGTCTTCCTCCGGCGGGCCCGTGCCTCCTCCGGCGAGATGGCCCGCGCCCTCCACCCCGAGCTGGAGCCCGCCGCGTACGGGCTGCTCGTACGGCTGGAGGCGGCCGGCCGCCAGCGGGCCACCGACCTCGCCGCCTACTTCGGCGTCGGCAAGGCCACCATGAGCCGCCAGCTGCGCGCCCTGGAGCTGCTCGGGCTGGTGGCCCGCGAACCGGACCCCGCGGACGGCCGCGCCTTCCTCGTCGGGCTCACCGAGGAGGGCCGCGAGCGGTTCCTCAAGGTGCGCGGCGCCCGCCGCGAGCGGTACATGCGCAAGCTCGCCGACTGGGACCGCGGCGAGGTCGCGGAGCTGGCCCGGCTGCTGAACCAGCTCAACCAGGGCGAGGACTAGGCAGGCGCACGGCCTCGCAGGCCCCGGGTCACGCCCCCGGCGGGGCCCGGGGCCTGCGCCTACAGCTCCGCGTACGCCGCCGACGCGTCGTCGTGCCGCTTGCCGCGGGCCCGGCCGCGGCGGTCCGGGTCCGACTCCAGCGCGCGCACCCGCCCGATCAGCGCCTGCGCGCCCTCCTTGCGCAACACCGCGAGGCACTGCGCCCAGTCGCCCTCCCCGAACGTGTCCGTCCACCGGCTCGCCCCGTCGGTCAGCACCGCCAGGGACCGCACCGCCTCCCTCGGGGTGCGCCCGGTCACCGCGCGCGCCGCCACCGCCGGGTCGGCGGCAGCCGTGAAGAAGCCGCCCTCCGCGTTCCGCAGCGCGTCCGCCGACTCCCGCGTCCGCAGAGCCGCCCGGGGGATCCGGTCGAGCCGGTCGTCGAGGACCGCCGACACCGCCCCGTCCGGGGCCTCCAGCAGCAGCACCGAGTCCGACAGCACGAGGTGCTCCACGCCCTCCGCGTCCCAGCGGACGACCACCACCGTCGCCTGCGGGGTGCGTACGTGAGAAAGGTCACACGCCCCCCGGTGGGTGTCGGCCGTGGCCCGGATCGACTCCGCCAGGATCCGGGCCAGTGGCATGTCCCGCCGCGAACCGGACAGTTCGGTCAATCGGCCCCCCAGGCGGGCCGTGAACCACGGGACGCCGTGCGAGCACCCCGTGTCGCCGGCGGGCGGCGTGACCCCGTCCAGGGCGACCAGCACGCCGCCCCCCGTGGCGGGTGTAGCGGCTGATAGCCAGTCCTCGTTGGGGCGTTCCGCGTCGCCGGGGGCCGTGGCGAGGTCGATGCGCATACGGGCATTCTGCCCACCGCCGGCGCCGCGGCGGGGCCGTCCCGCGCCGAAAAGTCCGTACCAGGGCGGCGGATGGCGTACGACCGCCGCACCGCGGCCTGCCGGCGCCGCCCGCGCGCCCCGGCCGCATGTGGGCGCGCATATTGCCAAAGCCCCCACCGATCTTTCAACCACCCGTCCGCGGAACGGCACGGCGGCCGGTGCGCCGAGTTGGTCGCCAACTCTTCCGTGATGTTCACTCGTTCGAGTGGCCGGGTGGGCGATGTCAGGCTCTCTCCCCAACACACTGCGAAGGTCTGAGGCGGTACGAGGGGGCAGGGAGCGTTTACTTGTTGACCGGCCGTTACCTCGGCCACACGAGTAGACGAGCACGAGCACACGTACAGGATTGCGAGCACCGGTGCAGAAGAAGCGGTCTCGGAAGAACGGCACCGCCACCGACGGACCCGCCCCCGCAGGACGCCGCGTCCACGTACGCAGCAGGCTGGTCGTCGGCGTCGCCGTCGCCGGCCTCACCGTCCTCGCGGCCGGCGCGCCCGCCGTCGTGACGGCAACCCGCGAGCTGAACGACTCCCAACAGCTCGTCACCCTCGCCGAACAGACCCGGCACACCCTCACCCTCGCGCACCTCCTCGCCGACGAGCGCGACGCCGTCGTCGAGTACGTCGCCAAGGGCCGGCCCGGAGGCCAGGCCAAGGGGCCCCTCCAGGAGCGCGCCGCCCTCACCGACCGGCGCATCGCCGAGGTCCGGGCCGAAGCCGAGGCCGAGGCCGACGAACCCCTCGCCAAGGCCGTGGGCAGCATCCAGGGCGTCCGCACCGAGGCCGTCGACGGCAAGGGCACCGCCCTCGCCGCCCACCAGGCCTATGCCGGCGTCCTCGCCGAACTCCTCGCCCCCGGCGACCGGCTCGCCGAGCAGACCCCGCCGCGCGCCGAGGCCGCCCTCGCCACCACCCGCCCCCTCGCCCCCCTCGGCCAGGCCGTGGAGCAGGCCTCCGCCACCCGCGGACTGCTCCTCGCCGCACTCGCCGTGCCCCGCAGCGAACAAGGCGCCGGAGCGGCCGCCGCGGACGAACTGTCCGCCGCCGCCCAGCGGGCCCGCGTACGCGAGCAGGCCGCCCTCGACGACTTCACGCGCGCCGCCCGCCCCGACGTGCGCCAGACCCTCGCCGCGACCGTCACCGGCCCCGAGGTCAAGGCCGCCGACGAGAACCTCAAGCGGCTCACCGAGCGCCCCACCCTCTCCACCGCCGACCGCAAGCTCGACGGCGCGTCCCTCGCACCCTCGCTGACCGCGCGCCTCGACCGCATGCGCTCCGTCGAGGCCACCCTCGCCGGCCAGCGGGCCACCGCACTCGCCGCGCTCCGCGACGACGACGTGACCCGCCTCGAACTCGTCGTCGCCGTGCTCGGCCTGCTGTTCCTGGTCGCCGTCGGCGTCTCCACCGCCGTCGCCCGCTCCCTCACCCGGCCGCTGTCCGTCCTCCGGCGCGGCGCGGCCCGCCTCGCGACGCCCGAGGGCTCCGTCGAACCCGTCCGCTTCACGGGCCGCAACGACGAGTTCGCCGAAGTCGTCCGCCACCTCAACCAGGTCCGCGAGCAGACCGTCTCCCTCCACACCAAGATCGCCGGCATGGACGCCGACCGACGCCGCCTCATCGGCCGCAACGAGGCCCTCTCCACCGGACGGGACGCGCTCGAAGCGGAGCTCCGCGACCTGCGCGCCGGGCTGGAAGAGCACCGGCGCATCATGTCCACCACGTCGGTCTCCCTGTCGCTGCGCACCCTCGGCCTCGTCGAGCGGCAACTCGCCGTCATCGAGGAGCTGGAGGCCAAGGAGCAGGACCCGGACCGGCTCGAAACCTTCTTCCGGCTCGACCACCTGGCGACCGTGATGCGCCGCCACAACGAGAACCTCCTCGTCCTCGCCGGGCAGGAGCACGGCACGGGGGCAGGGGCGCCCGTGCCGCTCGTCGACGTCATGCGCGCGGCGGTCAGTGAGATCGAGCGGTACGAGCGCGTCGACCTGGCCGTGGTGCCGTCGTTCACCCAGGTCGCCGGGCACGCCGCCGACGACATCTCGCACGTCCTCGCCGAACTGCTGGAGAACGCCACGACGTTCTCCCCGCCCGGCGCCAAGGTCAAGGCCTCCGCCCGCCACCTCGACACGGGCGACGTGGTGTTCTCCGTCGTCGACGAGGGCATCGGCGTCACCCCCGACCGGCTCGAAGCGCTCAACACCCGCCTGGCCACCCCCGACGCGTACGACGAGGAGACCGAGGCCGAACACGGCCTCGGGCTCGGCCTGTACGTGGCCGGGCGCCTCGCCGCGCGGCACGGCGTCACCGCCGAACTGCGCGCCGGGCGGCACGGCGGCACCGAAGCGCTGGTCGTCGTCCCCGCGGCACTCCTCCAGGACGGGCCGCCGGCCGCGTCCCCCGTGCACACCTACGCCACGCCGGCGGGCCTGCCGCAGTTCCTGCTGCCCGGCGTCGTCGCGGAGGCCAACGAGCACGTCCTCCCGCCGCGCCTGCGGCCGGAGGAGGGCGAGGGGACGGCCGGGGCCGGGGGTGCGGGTGCGGGTGCTGCCGGTGCTGCCGAGGCGGCCGCTGACGAGGAGCCTGCCGGCGCCCACGGGGCATACGGCGCCCCCGCCGCTCCCGGCGGTAACGGGGAGGCGGCCGCGGGTGCTGCGGCCGACGCCGCCGGTGCGGCCGGAGGGGCGGCCGAAGCCGCGGGCCCGGCCGCGGCCGGGCAGGGAGCGGACCCGCTGTTCGACCCGCTGACGGACCCGCTGCCCGAGTTCGCCGCCGACCCGCTGCCCGAGCCGGCTGCCGGGGCGCTGCCGGAGTCCGCGGCCGAGACGCTGCCGGGGTCCGCGGCCGAGTCACTGGCCGAGTTCGCCGCCGAACCGCAGGCCGAGTTCGCCGATCCGCAGGCCGGACCGGTCGCCGATCCGCAGGGCGCGCCGGTCGCCGGGGCGCTGCCGGAGCCCGGCGCCGAATCGCCGGCCGAGTTCGCCGCCCAGCCGGCCGCCGACACGCTGCCGGAGTTCGCGGGCGAGACGCTGGCTGAGTTCGCCGCCGATCCGCAGGCCGGACCGGTCGCCGATCCGCAGGGCGCGCCGGTCGCCGGGGCGCTGCCGGAGCCCGGCGCCGAGTCGCCGGCCGAGTTCGCCGCCGGGCCGCTGGCCGAGTTCGCCGCCGAGCCGGCCGCCGACACGCTGCCGGGGTCCGCGGCCGGGCCGCTGGCCGAGTTCGCCGCCGAGCCGCCCGCCGACACGCTGCCGGGGTCCGCGGGCGAGACGCTGCCGGAGTTCGCGGCCGAGTTCGCCGATCCGCAGGCCGGACCGGTCGCCGACCCGCAGGGCGCGACGGTCGCCGGGGCGCACGGTGACGCGGCCGCGCAGGACGACGTGACCGCCGAGGGGCTGGGCGGTGTTCCCGGGCAGGACGACGTGCCCGCGGAGGGTGCGCCGGCCGGCTCCGCCGCCGGGCAGGGGTTTGCCGCGCCCGTGCAGGCCGTCGCCCCCGTCACCCTGGCCGACGCCTTCGCCGCCGACGCCGCGGCCGCCGCCGAAGGCACCGCCGCCGACGCGCACGCCTCCGCCCCCGGGGACGCGCCCGCCCCGCTGCCGACGCGCCGGCGGGTCCCGCAGGAGCAGCTGCCGCCCGTCGAGCAGGTGTTCACCGCGCAGACCCCGGCCGACCGGGATCCCGGCGACGAACTCCTCGCGCGTGTCGTCCCCGACACGGAACGGTCCGCCTTCGGGGTGGCCGACACCGGCCCGGCGGCCGCCGAGTCCTCGACCGCCGCCGCCCCGCAGGCCGCCGTACCGGACGGGGACCCCGCGCTGCCCGGGCAGTCCGCCGCCCC
>NZ_RPSE01000417.1:0-5312 GCF_003949955.1 Streptomyces sp. WAC05292 | reverse complement strand
ACGCTGGACAGGCCATGCCTGCTCCGCACCCCGCGCCGCCCCCGGCGCCCGCTCCCCCGGCGCCCCTCGGCGGGCGTCCGCTGACACCCGTCGCCCGCCTGCTGCGGCTGTGCCTGCACGGGCTGCTGGCCGGGCTGCTCGTCCTCGCCGCCGGGCGCGCCTTCGCCGAGAACTCCCCCCACGCCGCCTGGACGGCCGCCGCCTGCGCCCTTCTCGCCGCCGTCTACGGCGCCGGGGTCCGGGCCCCGGCGGTCCACGCCTCGGCGCGCGCCGGGGCCGTCTGGCTAGGTGCGCTGGGCGCGGTGTGGGCGCTGCTGCTGGTGCTCTCCCCCGACGCGCTGTGGATCGCGTTCCCGCTGTACTTCCTCGAACTGCACCTGCTGCGGCTGCGCTGGGCCGTCGCCGCGGTCGCGCTGACGGCCTGCGCGGCCATCGCCTCGTTCGCCGCGCACAGCGGGACGCTCCGTCCCGGCGCCTTCCTCGGGCCGCTGCTCGGCGCGGCCGTGGCGGTCGCGACCGTCCTGGGCTACCAGGCCCTCTACCGGGAGAGCGAGCGCCGCCGCCGGCTGATCGAGGAGCTCATCGCGACCCGGGCCGAGCTCGCGGCCGCCGAGCGGGCCGCGGGCACCACCGCCGAGCGGGAGCGGCTCGCCCGGGAGATCCACGACACCCTCGCCCAGGGCCTGTCGTCCATCCAGCTCCTGCTGCGCGCCGCGGAGCGGGCGCTGCCCGGCGGCGACCCGGCGCTGGCGCCCGCCCTGGAGCACATCGGCCGGGCCCGGGCCGCCGCCCAGGAGAACCTCGCCGAGGCCCGCCGGTTCGTACGGGCCCTGACCCCGCCGGACCTGGAGCGCGGATCGCTGGCCGCCGCGCTGGAGCGGCTGTGCGCCGCGGCGCCGCACGCCCGCTTCTCGCTCAGCGGCACCCCGCGGGCGCTGCCCACCCCGTACGAGGTCGCGCTGCTGCGGATCGCGCAGTCGGCGCTGGCGAACGTCGTCCGCCACGCCGGGGCCGGGCGCGCCGAGATCACCCTGACCTTCATGGACGCCTCCGTGACGCTCGACGTCGTCGACGACGGGTCCGGATTCGACCCGGCCGGCGCCCCGCGCGGCGACGGCGGCTTCGGGCTGCCCGCCATGCGGGCGCGCGCCGAGTCGCTCGGAGGGCTGTTCACCGTGGAGTCGGCACCCGGGCAGGGCACCGCCGTCGCCGTCACGCTGCCGCTGCCCGCGGAGGCGGAGCCGCAGGCCGGGGGCACGACCGCCGGCCGCACCGACAGGGAGGTCCCCCGATGACGATCCGGCTGCTGCTGGCCGACGACCACCCGGTGGTGCGGGCCGGGCTGCGCGCGGTGCTGGACACCGAACCGGACTTCACGGTGGTCGCGGAGGCGGCGACGGCCGAGCGGGCCGTGGAGCTGGCGGCCTCGGAGCCGGTGGACGTCGTCCTGATGGACCTCCAGTTCGGCGCGGGCATGCACGGCTCGGCGGCGACGGCCGCGATCACGGCCCGGGCGGGCGCACCGCGGGTGCTGGTGCTGACCACGTACGACACGGACGCGGACATCCTCGCGGCCGTCGAGGCGGGCGCCTCCGGCTACCTGCTGAAGGACGCCCCGCCGGAGGAGCTCGCGGCGGCGGTGCGCACGGCCGCGGCGGGCCAGTCGGCGCTGGCGCCGGCGGTGGCGCTGCGGCTGATGGACCGGATGCGGACGCCCACGGAGGCGCTGACGAAGCGGGAGCTGGAGGTGCTGCAGCTGGTCGCCGACGGGCTGTCGAACCAGCAGATCTCCAAGCGGCTGTTCCTGAGCCAGGCCACGGTCAAGTCGCACCTGGTGCACGTGTACGCCAAGCTCGGCGTCGACTCCCGGACGGCGGCGGTGGCGACGGCGGCGTCCCGCCGCCTCATCCGGACGCCTTGGAAGGCGTCGGGCAGCTGACACAACGGCGTACACGGCGGTTTCTCAGGGCCTCGCCGTACCCAGCTCCCGCACGACCCGGGCAAGCGCGCGGACGGGGGCGAACTCGGTGTCGCTGCGCCAGACCAGGCCCCAACGCAGGCCCGGCCAGTCGTGAACGGGCAGGTAGACGATGTCGGGGCGGGCGTGGTACCGGGTGACGTGGGCGCCCAGGCTGGGGATGACGTCTCCGGCGCCGACCTGGGTGAACATGTCGTCCAGGCTCTTGATGACCGGGCTGTGGCGTTCGATCGGGCGGCCGCTGGGGGTGTGGAAGGGCGTGAAGGCGTCCGCCCAGTAGTCGGGTCCGGCCGGGCCCTGCCAGACCAGTTCGTGGTCGTGGGCGACGAGTGCCACCGAACCTGTCGTCCGAGAGCCGGACTTACTCCCTGCACGCCATGGCAGTGGGAGCGCGCAGCACCCGCGACCAGGGATCGGCAGCACCGGGCGCTACACGGGTCCCTGCAGGTAGACCCGGGTGTGGGAGACCCGAGAAGCGGCGGCAGTGAAGGCAATCGAGCGGGTGCTGCTGTGCACAGAGACCTGGAGGGTGCCGGGCGTGCTGCCGCCGGTGAGCTGGACGGAGCGTTCCGCTTCGGCCAGGACGCCCTGCAAACGGAGATCCGCCACGCCGGTGAACTCGATCCAGAAACGCAGCGTGTTGTACGCCTTCTGCACCCATTCCGGTTTGGGGTGCCGGGGAAGCTGCTGGGTTTCGAAACCGAACGTCACGGAGGTGTCCCGCTCGTCCACGTGCAGGTAGAAGAAGTGGCAGGTGTTCAGATCAGGTAGCGGCGTCGTGCCGTACAGGGTCCGCAGCTCCGGCCAGTCGATGGAATCTGCCATGTCACACACGCTCGTAGAAGGTGTTCGCGTACGCCGGAGGGACGGTCGGGTAGAGCTTCGTCTCAAGGGGCCGGGAGAAGTGGTGCTGCCCGCTGTCGCCGCCATCCGCGTCCCGCGTGAAGACACTGAACCTGCCTGCAAGAAGAGCCTCGTGCGACGTGAACGTGACAGCGACCCCGGGGGCTGCCACCTCCACCGAAAGCCGGTGCTCCGGCAGCGCGCGCATGGCCACGTTCGCCGTGACCGGCGGACGCCAGCCCTCCATCAGGAGGTCCCGCACGGCGGAGAACTGGATGTGGCATTGCATGGTGTCTCCTGGACCGCCCTCCCAGCGATCCGGAAAGGCAGGCAGGTCAAGCCGCATCGTGACGGTAGCGTCCCACCCGTCCAGGTGCACAGACCGCAGTCGAACATCCGTCAGATCCGGGACCTCGTCATAGAGGGACCGCAACCCCGGGTTCACCACGAAATCAGACCACGTCATGGTAGTAGTGTGCCTCCGCACCATCGGGGACACCGTTGCGGGTATCGTCCCCCGGCCGCACGTGTTCGTGCGGCGGCTGATACCCGGGCTGTCCCGGCTGTTGGTGACCAAACCACACCCCGGGGTGGACCGCCCCGGGGGTCGGGAACCCCGACACGGCGACGTGGGCCGCCGGGCCGGCGAAGGCGCCGGAGGACAGTGAGGCGACTGCGGCGGCCAGGGCGGTCGCGGCGGCCGCAAGGGCGGTGCGGAGGCTCGGACGGGGCATGGGGGCTCCTCGGGTGGCGGGGTGTCGGCCCCGCGGGCGGGGGGCCGTGCCTCCAGGGGACCCGGCCGGCGCGGGCGGCGTCATGCCGCGGGATCCCGGGGCTTGACGCCGGGCCGCGCCCCGTGCGCCGGTCAGGCCACCCAGTGGGGCCGCCCGATCGACGGGGTGAGCGGGACGCCGTCGTGGAACGCCGCCGCGAGGCGGCGCACCCCTTCCTCCAGCCGGTCCTCGGGCAGCGTGTACGGGATCCGCAGCCGGTGGGCGAAGGTGCCCGGGTCGACGCCGAAGCGGGCGCCGCGGCTGACGTACACCCCCGTCCCGGCGGCCCGCTCCGCCAGTGCGGAGGCGACCGGCTCGCCCAGGTCGATCCAGAGCGAGAGGCCGCCCGGCGGCACCCGCCAGGACCACTGCGGCGCGTGCCGCTCCAGGCAGCGTACGAGGGCGGCGCGGCGGGAGCGCAGCTGGGCGAGGCGTTCCGGCAGGGCGCCGTCAGCGCCGTCGAGGAAGGTTAGGGCGACCAGCTGGTCGAGGACGGAGCCGGTCATGTCCGCGGCGACCCGCACCGTGGCGAGCTCGTTGACGACCTTCTCCGCGGCCCGCACCCAGCCGACGCGTATGCCGCCCCAGTGCGTCTTGCTGAGCGAGCCGATCGTGATGACGTGGTCCGCGGCGCCGCGCGCGCCGAGCGAGGCCGTCGGGGCGGGGGCGGGCACGTCGAGGGCGATGTCGGCGACGGTCTCGTCGACGACGAGCCAGGCCCCGGCGGCGCGGGTCGCCGCAATCAGCCGCAGCCGCTGCTCGGGCGGCATCAGGGCGCCGGTCGGGTTGTGGAAGTCCGGGATCGTGTACGCCAGACGCGGCGCGGTCCTGCGCAGGGCCGACTCGGCGGCCTCCAGGTCCCAGCCGTCGTCGGAGACGGGCACCGGCCCCGTGCGCAGCCCGGCCTGCCGCAGGGCGTCGAGGGCGTTCGGATAGGTGGGGTTCTCGGCGAGGACCCGGTCGCCCGGCCGGCAGAGCAGGGCGGTGACCAGGCTGAGGGCCTGCTGGGCTCCGGAGGTGACGAGGATCTGCCCGGGCCTGGTGGGCAGGCCGCGGCGGGTGAACCGGGCGGCGACAGCGGCCCTCAGCTCGGGCAGGCCGAAGGGGTGGTAGCCGGGGTGGGCCGCGAACTCGGGCAGCCGCTGAGCGGCGCGCGCGAGGGCGTCGGCGAGGAGGCCGGCGGGGGCGCCCATGGCGGCGACGGCCAGGTCGACGGGCGGGCCGCCCGCGCCGTCGGGGTCGGCGGCGGCCGCGGCGAGGTGGAACCCGCCGACGGGCCCGTGGCCCTCGGGCAGCTCGGTCCACGTGCCGGAGCCGCGCCGGCTGCGGGCGTAGCCGCTGCCGCGCAGCAGGTCGTAGGCGGCGGTGACGGTGGCCCGGCTCGCACCGAGGGCCTCGGCGAGCTCCCGCTCCGCGGGCAGCCGGACGTGGAGCGGGATCCGGCCGTCGAGGACCAGGCTGCGCACCGCCTCGGCCAGCGCCCGGTAGCGGGGGCGGGCGCGGACGTCGGCGGGCAGGAGGGCCGCGAGGCGGCGGCTGCCGATCGTCCTGTCCGCCGTCCGGACCACTCGCCCGTCCGCCATGCCGTTCCCTGCCTCCCCCGGCGGCCGCGCCGATCGGGCCGATCAAGGTCCAGACTCGCCGGACGGGGCCACGGTTGGCAAGGAGGGGCCGCGTCCGGGGGCGGTCGGCGGGGCGGGGCGCGCCGCATGCCGGGC
>NZ_RPSE01000416.1:0-5322 GCF_003949955.1 Streptomyces sp. WAC05292 | reverse complement strand
CGTTCTCGCGGGTGGAGGGGCCGGGGGCGGCGTCGGCGATCCAGGGGCCGTCGCCGGAGGGGTCGTACGCGCCGTCCTCCAGCCAGGTGTAGGTGCCGGAGAGGACCCCGGCGACGACCTTGCGGTCGAGGTCGTCGGTGTTGCTCCACAGGCGGTTGAAGAGTTCCTCGACGCGGATGCGGGACTGCCGGCAGAAGGCGTCGGCGAGCTGGTAGGCCTCGCGGCCGTGGTCGCCGGCGGCGCGCAGGTGCTCGGCGCGGACGCAGGCGGCGCTCATGGCGAACAGCTCGGCGCCGATGTCGACGACGCGGCCGAGGAAGCCCTGCTTGGTCTCCATGCGGCCCTGCCAGCGGGACATGGCGTAGAAGGTGGAGCGGGCGAGTTTGCGGGCGCTGCGCTCGACGTAGCGCAGATGGGTGGCGAGGTCGGGGTGGCCGGAGGGGTGGAACTCGCGGTAGGTGCCGGGGACCTGTCCGGCGCCGGCGGCGAGCCGGGGCAGCCAGCGGGCGTAGAAGCCGGCCGCGCGGGCGCCGGCCCTGGCCTTGTCGCCGAGGTCCTTGTCGGGGTCGATGAGGTCGCCCGCGACGGAGAGGTGGGCGTCGACGGCCTCGCGGGCGATGAGGAGGTGCATGATCTCGGTGGATCCCTCGAAGATCCGGTTGATGCGCAGGTCCCGCAGCATCTGCTCGGCGGGGACGGCGCGCTCGCCGCGCGCGGCGAGGGATTCGGCGGTCTCGAAGCCGCGGCCGCCGCGGATCTGGACCAGTTCGTCGGCCATCAGGCAGGCCATCTCGGAGCCGTAGAGCTTGGCGAGGGCGGCCTCGATGCGGATGTCGTTGCGGTCCTCGTCGGCCATCTGCGAGGCGAGGTCGACGACGGCCTCCAGTGCGAAGGTGGTCGCCGCGATGAAGGCGATCTTGGAGCCGACGGCCTCGTGCCGGCCGACGGGCCGGCCCCACTGCTCGCGTACGCCGGACCACTCGCGGGCGATCTTCAGGCACCACTTGCCGGCGCCGACGCACATGGCGGGCAGGGACAGCCGGCCGGTGTTGAGGGTGGTCAGCGCGATCTTCAGGCCGGAGCCCTCGGCGCCGATGCGGTTGGCGGCGGGCACGCGGACCCGGTGGAAGCGGGTGACGCCGTTCTCCAGGCCGCGCAGGCCCATGAACGCGTTGCGGTGCTCGACGGTGATGCCGGGCGAGTCGGCCTCGACGACGAAGGCGGTGATGCCGCCGCGGTGGTTCTCCGACTTCGGGACGCGGGCCATGACGACGAGGAGGTCGGCGACGACGCCGTTGGTGGTCCACAGCTTCACGCCGTCCAGGACGTAGGCGTCGTCCCCGTCGGGGACGGCGGTGGTGGCCAGGCGCGCCGGGTCGGAGCCGACGTCCGGCTCGGTGAGGAGGAACGCGCTGATCGCGGTGGTGGCGCAGCGCGGCAGGAAGGCGTCCTTCTGCTCCTGGGTGCCGAACATCTTGAGCGGCTGGGGCACGCCGATGGACTGGTGTGCGGAGAGCAGGGCGCCGATCGCGGGACTGGCGGTGCCGACGAGGGCGAGGGCCTTGTTGTAGTAGACCTGCGTCAGGCCGAGGCCCCCGTACCTGGGGTCGATCTTCATGCCGAGCGCGCCGAGCTCCTTGAGGCCGCGCACGGTCTCGTCGGGGATCTTCGCCTCGCGTTCGATGCGGGCGCCGTCGATGCGGGTCTCGCAGAAGGTCCGCAGCCGGGCGAGGAAGGCCTCGCCGCGCCTGACGTCCTCGTCGGCGGGCTGCGGATGCGGATGGATCAGGTCGAGGCGGAACCTGCCGAGGAAGAGCTCCTTGGCGAAGCTCGGTTTGCGCCAGTCCTGTTCCCTGGCCGCCTCCGCGACCTGCCTGGCCTCGCGCTCGGTCACCTTGGGCTGTGCGGGCTGTGTTGCGGACATGCGGGGGCTCACCTCGCCGCCGAAGTGGGGACGCTACCGGTGGGTGCTACCTGTGAGTCGTACCCCCGCAGGCCCCGGCGGAAAAGCCGGGACGGGCCACCCGGGCGAATCCCCCCGCCAAACGGCCGCCTGCCGCCGCCCTCGCGGGGCTGCGGCGGGCGGCCGGGAGAAGGGGGACGGCCGGAGCCCCCGCACAGTGGGCTCCGGCCGCCGGTTCTCGGGAGGCGTCAGAGGGCCAGGTTCGTCAGGACCAGGACGCGCTCGTACGTGTAGTCGTCCATCGCGTAGCGGACGCCCTCGCGGCCGACGCCGGACTGCTTGACGCCGCCGTACGGCATCTGGTCGGCGCGGTAGGACGGGGCGTCGCCGATGACCACGCCGCCGACCTCCAGCTCGCGGTGGGCGCGGAAGGCGGTCTGGACGTCGCGGGTGAAGACGCCGGTCTGGAGGCCGAACTTCGAGTCGTTGACCTTGGCGAAGGCCTCGTCGGTGTTCTCGACGCGGTGCAGGGTCAGGACGGGGCCGAAGACCTCCTCGCAGGCGAGGGTCACGCCGTCGGGCAGGTCGGCGAGGACGGTCGGCTCGTACGAGGCGCCCTCGCGGTTGCCGCCGGTGAGCAGCTTGGCGCCGGCGGCGACGGCCTCGTCGACCCAGGACTCGACGCGCTTGGCGGCGTCCTCGGAGACGAGCGGGCCGACGTCGGTGGCGTCGTCGGACGGGTCGCCGGTGACCTGGGCCTGGACCTGGGCGACGACCTTCTCGACGAGGCGGTCGTACACGGAGGCGTCGGCGATGACGCGCTGCACGGAGATGCAGGACTGGCCGGCCTGGTAGTTCGAGAAGGTCGCGATGCGGGTCGCGGCCCAGTCGAGGTCGGCGTCGGAGGACCAGTCGGCGAGGACGACGGCCGCGGCGTTGCCGCCGAGCTCCAGGGTGCAGTGCTTGTGGGGCACGGACTGCTGGATGGCGTAGCCGACCTTGTCGGAGCCGGTGAAGGAGATGACGGGCAGGCGGTCGTCCTGGACCAGGGCCGGCATCTTGTCGTTGGCGACGGGCAGCACGGACCAGGAGCCGGCCGGCAGGTCGGTCTCGGCGAGGAGCTCGCCGAGGATCAGGCCGGAGAGCGGGGTGGCCGGGGCCGGCTTGAGGATGATCGGCGCGCCGACGGCGATGGCCGGGGCGACCTTGTGGGCGCACAGGTTCAGCGGGAAGTTGAACGGGGCGATGCCGAGGACCGGGCCCTTGACGAAGCGGCGGGTCAGGGCCAGGCGGCCGGTGCCGCCGGCGTCGGTGTCGAGGCGCTGGGCCTCGCCGCCGTTGAAGCGGCGGGCTTCCTCGGCGGCGAAGCGGAAGACGGATACCGCACGGCCGACCTCGCCGCGCGCCCACTTGACGGGCTTGCCGTTCTCGGCGGAGATCAGCTGGGCGATCTCCTCGGTCCGCTCGGCGAGGCGCTTCGAGACGTGGTCCAGGGCGGCGGCCCGGACGTGGGCGGGGGTCGCGGAGAACTCCGCCGTCACGGCGTACGCCGCGGCCACGGCCTCTTCGACCTGGGCGTCGGTGGGGACGCTGACGGTGCCGACGAGGCGGCCGTCCCACGGGTTGTGGACGTCGAAGCTGTCCTCGCCGGTGGCCTGGCGGCCGGCGAGCCAGAAGGCGTGGGTGGAAGTCATGCGAATCCCGGCCCTTCGGATTGTGCGGATCCTTGTCCACACCACCGTAGGTGTCGGGGCCCGATCCGCGGCTTGTCCGCCGTGGAGTACCCGGCTGCCGCGGCACGCCGCTTTGTCGGTTTTCAGGCGCGGCTCACGCGGGGGCGGAGCCGGCCTTGAGGGCGAGCCACAGCTCCATGCGGACGTCCGGGTCGTCGAGGGAGCGGCCGAGGATCTCCTCGACGCGCCGCATCCGGTAGCGCAGGGTGTGCCGGTGCACGCCGAGGTCGGCGGCGGCGGCGTCCCACTGGCCGTGCCGGGAGAGCCAGGCCTGCAGGGAGGCGACGAGGTCGCCGCGGCCCTTCTCGTCGTGTTCGCGCAGGGCCCGCAGGGTGCCGTCGGCGAAGGCCCGTACGGCTTCGTCGGCGAGCAGCGGCAGGACCGACCCGGCCGCGAGGTCCTCGTGCTCCACCAGGGGGCGGCCGCGCCGCCGGGCGACGGCCAGCGCCTGGTCGGCCTGCTTGAGGGCGGCCGCGACGGCCGCGGCGCCGGCGGGGGCGGACAGGCCGACCACCAGCTCGTCCGGTTCGGGACCGGCGGCGTCCCGGCCGCGCCGGGCTTCGAGCGCCTCGGCGTGCCCGGTGCAGGCCTGTACGGCGGCCCCGCCGTCGGCGGCGAGGACGGTGAGGCGGCCGGACTCGGGCACCAGCAGCAGCGACTCGCCGGCGCGGGCGGCCGCGGACTCCACGGTGTCGGCGAGGAGGGCGAGCCCCTCGGGCTGGGCGGTGCCGGGCTGGGCGGGCTCGGCGACGACGATCCGGAACGGCGCGTCCAGCAGCGTCCCGTACAGGTCGCCGGCGACGGCGCGGGCGTGGTCCGCCTCCCCGGCCAGCAGCATCCGCAGCACGGCGGCTCCCAGCCGGGACTCGGCGTCGTGCAGGGACCGGGACCGCTCGGTGGTCAGGGTCAGCAGGGCGACCGCCGAGTGGACGGCGTACCGCTCGGCCGTGCCGAGCGGGGCTCCGGTGCCGACCGCCAGCGCACCGCGGGCCCGGCGGCCCGTGCCGAGCGACTGGAGCTCGACGCGGTCCTCCGCGCCGCCCACGACGGCGCTGGCGGGGGCGGGGCGCTCGCGCAGCCGCTCCACGTCGGGGGTGAGCCGGGCGGCGCGCCGGGCGGCCCACTCGGGCGCGGCGGCGACGACGGCGCCCGAGGTGTCGTACAGGGCGGCCCAGCCGTGGACGTGCGCGGCGAGGCGGGCCAGCAGCTCGGCGGGCCCGTCCGCGGCGAGGGCGGCCCGGGTCAGCTCGCGCTGCGCCTCGAAGCCGGCGGTGACGGCCCGGTACTGGTCGGCGGCGAGGGCCGCGGAGACGGCCTTGCTGATGGCGAGGAAGGGGGTCCTGCGCGGCACCTCCAGCAGCGGCAGGTCCTCGGCTCGGGCGGCGTCGAGAAGCGCCTGCGGGATCTCCTCGTGGTTCACGCCGACGGCGAAGCCGATGCCGACGACGCCCGCCGCGGCGAGGCGGCGGACGTAGCGGCGCATCTCCTGCGGGTCCGCCGCGTCGAGCTTCATGGCCGTGGTCAGCAGCAGCTCCCCGCCCTCCATGTAGGGGACGGGGTCGGCGAGCTCGCTGACGTGCGCCCAGCGCACGGGCGTGTCCAGACGCCCCTCCCCCGCCCGGACGCCGAGCTTGAGCGCCGAGTGCTGGACGAGGGAGGCGAGGGTGAGCGGCATCGGGATCCAGG
>NZ_RPSE01000415.1:0-5323 GCF_003949955.1 Streptomyces sp. WAC05292 | reverse complement strand
GGCGTACCAGTTGGGGCCGAAGTGGCGCCGGCCCCTTCCCGCCCTGCGCCACTTCGGCCCCAACTGGTACGCCTGCGTGATGGGCACGGCGATCACCGCCACCGCCGGGGCGGCGCTTCCGCACCAGCTGCCGGGACAGCGCGCGGCCTGCACCGCCGTGTGGGCGCTGTCCGTCGCGGTGCTGGCGCTCGTCCTGGCCGCCCGGGCGGGGCATTGGCTGCACCACCGCGACCAGGCGCGCGCCCACCTCCTCGACCCGGCGGTCGCCCCCTTCCACGGCTGCCTGTCGATGGCGCTGCTGGCGGTCGGCGCGGGCACGCTCACCGTCGGGCGGGACGTGCTCGGGCAGCGGGCGGCGCTCGCCGCGGACGCGGTGCTGTTCACCGCCGGGACGGTGCTCGGCCTGGCCACGGCCGTGGCCGTGCCGTACCTGATGGTGGTGCGGCACGAGGTGCGGGCCTCTGAGGCCTCCCCGGTGTGGCTGCTGCCGCTGGTCTCCCCCATGGTGTCCGCCGCGGTCGGGCCCCTCCTGGTGCCGCACCTGCCGGCCGGGCAGGCGCGGGAGGCGCTGCTGCTGGCCTGCTTCGCGCTGTTCGGGATGAGCCTGCTGGCGACGCTGCTGGTGCTGCCGCTGCTGTTCGGCCGGCTGCTGGTCGGCGGGCCGCTCCCGGCGGTACTGACGCCGACCCTCTTCCTGGTGCTGGGTCCGCTCGGGCAGTCCACCACCGCGGCCGGGCAGCTCGCCGACGCGGCCCCGGGGGCGATCGGCGCCCCGTACGCCGGCGCGCTGGCCGGATTCGCCGTCGTGTACGGGGTGCCGGTGCTCGGTTTCGCGCTGCTGTGGCTGGTGCTGGCCGGGGCGCTGCTGGTGCGGGCCGCCCGGAGGGGGATGGGGTTCGCGATGACCTGGTGGGCGCTGACCTTCCCCGTCGGCACGTGCGTCACCGGCGCGGCCGGGCTGGCGCGGCACACCGGGCTGGCCGCGTACGGGTGGCTGGCCTGGGCGCTGTTCCTGTGCCTGGTGGCGGCCTGGTCGGCGGCCGCCGCGCACACGGTGCGCGGCCTGGCGGCGGGCCGCCTCCTGCCCCGGTGACAGGCGGCGGCGACGGGCGGCCCGGCGTCAGCGCGCCGCGGCCAGCTCCGCGGCGAGGACCCGGGGCGCCTCGGCGAGCGAGGGCCCGTACCAGGTGAGGTGGCGGCCGCTGACGAGCGCGGCCGGGCGGCCGGGGAACGCCTCCGGGCCGTCCTCGCGGGTGAAGGCGTACGGCTCGTCCGGCAGCACCACCAGGTCGCAGCCGGCGGCGGCCGGGTCCGCCGGGTCCACCCGCGGGTAGCGCTCGGTGTGGTCGGCGTGGACGTTCTCCACGCCGAGCCGGGCCAGGAGGTCCCCGGCGAAGGTGTCCCGGCCGAGCACCATCCAGGGCCGCCGCCACACGGGTACGACGGCTCTCAGCGGGGCGGCCGGACGCGGCAGGGCGGCCCAGGCCCGCTCCGCCTCGTCGAGCCAGCGCGGCCGGGGCAGTCCGAGCGCCCCCGCCAGGAGCCGGTCCAGTTCGCCCAGCGCCTGCGGCAGCGTGCGCACCTCGGTGATAAGGACGTCGAGGCCCGCGGCGCGCAGGGCGTCGAGGTCGGGCGCCCGGTTCTCCTCCTCGTTGGCGATCACCAGGTCGGGGCGGAGCGCGGTGATCGCGGCGACGTCGGGATTCTTGGTGCCGCCGATGCGGACCGCACCCCGCCGGTCGAGGCCGGCGGGGTGGGTGCACCAGTCGGTGACGCCGGCGAGCATGCCGGGCGCGGTGGCCGCGACGGCCTCGGTCAGCGAGGGGACGAGGGAGACGACGCGCACGGCCGGTCAGTGTCCCGGCGAGGGCGGCTCGGAGGAGGCGTGGATGTGCTCCCCGACGGCGACGACGAGTATCCGGGTGTCCTCGGTGACGGCCCTCCAGCGGTGGCGGACGCCGCCGGAGAGGAAGAGGGCGTCGCCGCTCTCCAGGCGGTAGGCGCGGCCTTCGGCCTCGACCTGGCAGGCGCCGGAGACGACGTACATGAGCTCGTCGTTGCGGTGCTGGTACTCGCGGCCGGCGTCCTGGTCGCCGGTGAACTCCATGGCGTGGAGCTGGTGGTGTCCGCGCACGAGGGGGCGCACGCCGGGGACCGGGCTCAGCCCGGACTCGTCGCCGGCCCGTACGAGGTCGACGGTGCGCGCCGTGTCGGAGGCGGCGAGCAGTTCGACGGCCGTGGTCTCCAGCGCGTCCGCGACCCGTTCGAGGGAGCGCATGCTGGGGCGGGCGCGTTCGTTCTCTATCTGGCTGAGGAAGGGCACCGACAGTCCGCTGCGCGCCGATACGGCGGCGAGGGTGAGGTGGAGGGCCCGGCGCCGCTTGCGCACGGCCACGCCCACCCGGAGCGGTTCCTTGGCGTCCTTGTCCCGTTCCTTGTCCTCCGAGCCGTCCCTGTCGTCCATGGCGGGGCTGCCCTCCCCTTTGTCAGGTCTGTCGGCGTACGTCGGCGTCCGTCGCACGGGAGTGTGCTGTAAGCACCTTACGCAGCAACGGCCCCCGGTTTCGCGTGCAGGAGCGGACGGGGCTACGCCGCGCGTGAAACCCGCGTTCCCCTTCCGGTCATGTGTGCGTCGCTTTCCGGTCTTTCCCGCCGCAACCGCGCCCCGTCGGCGGGGTGCGGCATGATCGCCGTCATGACGAGCACTCGACGGCTGATGCTGCTGGACACCGCCTCCCTGTACTTCCGTGCCTACTTCGGCGTACCGGAATCCGTGAAGGCCCCGGACGGCACCCCGGTGAACGCCGTGCGCGGGCTGCTGGACTTCATCGGGCGCCTGGTCCAGGACCACCGCCCCGACGACCTGGTGGCCTGCATGGACGCCGACTGGCGGCCGCACTGGCGGGTGGAGCTGATCCCCTCGTACAAGGCGCACCGGGTGGCGGAGGAGGTGCCGGCGGGGCCTGACGTGGAGGAGACCCCGGACACCCTGGCACCGCAGGTCCCGATCATCGAGGCGGCCCTGGACGCCTTCGGGATCGCCCGGGTGGGCGTGCCCGGCTACGAGGCGGACGACGTGATCGGCACGCTCACGGCGCGCGCCACCGGGCCGGTGGACATCGTCACGGGCGACCGGGACCTGTACCAGCTGGTGGACGACGACCTGCGGCGCCGCGTGCTGTACCCCCTGAAGGGCGTCGGCACCCTCCAGGTGGCCGACGGGGAGTGGCTGCGGGCGAAGTACGGGGTCGACGGCCCCGGGTACGCCGACCTGGCCCTGCTGCGCGGCGACCCGAGCGACGGGCTGCCCGGGGTGCCGGGGATCGGCGAGAAGACGGCGGCGAAGCTGCTGGAGGCGTACGGGGATCTGGCGGGGATCGTCGCGGCGGCGGCCGATCCGAGGTCGAAGCTGACGCCGACGCAGCGCAGGCGGCTGGAGGAGGCCCGCCCGTACCTGGCGGTGGCGCCCAAGGTGGTGCGGGTCGCCACGGACGTGCCGCTGCCCGACTTCGACCCGGCGCTGCCGTCGGAGCCGGCGGAGCCGGAGGTCCTGGAGGCGCTGGCGCGGAGGTGGGGTCTGGGCGGCGCGGTGGCGCGCCTGCGCACGGCCCTGCTTGCCTGAGATGCTAACTTAGGCAATCCTAAGTTTCAGGTGAGTCAGGGGAGACGCCGTGGCAGAAGGACGCGCCCGCGAGGTAGGCACCGCAGTCGTCATGCGGACCGAGCGGCTCACGCCGCACATGGTGCGGGTGGTGCTGGGTGGCGCCGGACTGGCCCGATTCAGCGCGGGCGAGTTCACGGACCACTACATCAAGCTCCTGTTCGCGCCGGAAGGGGTCACCTATCCGGCGCCGTGGGACCTGGAGCGGATCCGTGCCCAGTTCCCGCCGGCCGCGTGGCCGCGGCAGCGGGCGTACACGGTCCGCAGCTGGGATCCGGCGCACCTGGAGCTGACGATCGACTTCGTCGTCCACGGCGACGAGGGCCTCGCCGGCCCGTGGGCCGCGCAGGCGACGCCGGGCGAGCTGGTCCGCTTCCTCGGCCCCGGCGGCGCGTACGCCCCGGATCCGGCCGCCGACTGGCACCTGCTGGTCGGGGACGACAGCGCCCTGCCCGCGATCGCCGCGGCGATGGAGCGGATGCCGGCGGGCGCCCGCGTCCACGCGCTGGTGGAGGTGGAGGGCCCCGAGGACGAGCAGAAGTTCGCGACGCCCGACGGCGTCGTCCCGGTGTGGCTGCACCGCGGCGCGCGCCCGGTCGGCCAGGCCCTGGTCGAGGCGGTGACGTCGATGGACTTCCCCTCCCGCGACGTGCACGCCTTCGTCCACGGCGAGGCGGGCTTCGTCAAGGAGCTGCGGCGCCACCTGCGCCTGGAGCGCGGCATCCCCAAGGAGCGGCTGTCGATCTCCGGCTACTGGCGCCTGGGCGAGACCGACGAGGGCTGGCGCGCGATCAAGCGCGAGTGGAACGCCCGCATCATCGCCGAGCAGGAGGCGGCGGCCTGACCACGGGGGCCGGCCGGCGAACGGGCGGGCCGGCCGCCCGGGCCCACCATCGGCTCATCCGCACGCGCCTCGCGCCCGGCACGGCGGTGACGGTGCTCGCGCTCGCCGCCACCGGACCGGTCGCGGCGGCGCCGAGCCCCCCCTCCCCCGCCCGAGCCGCAACCGGGCGACACCGGGCCATCGAAGCGGGCCGTGGCCAGGCTCCCGCGGTTCGTCGAGGACGCCATGCGCGGCACCGGGGTCCCCGGGGTGGCGGTGGCCGTCGTCCACGGCGACAAGGTCGTGTACGTGAAGGGCTTCGGGGTGCGCCGGGTCGGCGACGCCATCGCCGTCGGCCCCGACACCGTCTTCCAGATCGCGTCCGTCTCCGAACCCGTCTCCTCGACCGCATGCAGCCGGAGCCGCTGACCCCCTTCCGGGCGAGCTACGCGTACACCGACTTCGGGCTGACCGCGGCCGCCGAGGCCGTCGCCCGCGCCCGCGCCCGCGCCCGCGGCACGACCTGGCAGAAGCTCGGCGAGGACGTCCTCTTCAAGCCGGCGGGAATGACCCGCACGAACACCGCCTCCGCCGCCTTCGCAGCCGAACCGGACCGGGCCGCCACCCACGTGAAGAACGCCGGCGCGTACTCCGGCACGTACGACAGCCCGCACCCCGGGGGCCTCGGTGACGGTGGGCGCCCCGGGGTGCGGGCTGTCGTACGTGCCGGAGTACGCGCCGGCGTTCTTCACGTGGGTGGCGGCCCGGTCCTCTCCCTCGGGGGCACCTTCACCCGCCGGTAGCCGGGCGGCCGTAGCCCGTAGGCGGGACGAGATGAG
>NZ_RPSE01000414.1:0-5340 GCF_003949955.1 Streptomyces sp. WAC05292 | reverse complement strand
CATAGTGTTTCGGTGGTCATAGCGTTAGGGAAACGCCCGGTTACATTCCGAACCCGGAAGCTAAGCCTTTCAGCGCCGATGGTACTGCAGGGGGGACCCTGTGGGAGAGTAGGACGCCGCCGAACAATCATTGTGGGAAAGCCCCGCACCAGCTCTGGTGCGGGGCTTTCCTGCGTTTCAGGGCAATGTCGATGCCGTCTCGGTATCCTGGCGGCGGTCCCCTGGAGGAGTCCGATGACAGCACAGCAGGTGGAAGACGGCGACCGCCCCCTGATCCCCCAACCGGCCATGACACGCGAGGCCCTGCGGGACGCGGTGCGGCGGATCGACATGCCGAGCCTGGCCGCGCTCGACAGGGAATGCCACGAGGCGTTCGATCGGGCCGCGGAGACGGGGGCGATCAACCCCCTTCGCTTCTTCCTGATCAAGTGGGCCACTCACGTGGCGATCCACCGCTGGCCGGCCCGCGCGGCCAGCCTCAGGGAGGCGGAGCGAATCGCGGGCGACCCGGCCTCCACCGAGCAGCAGTTCCAGGACGCCATGGCCACGAGCAGCCGCATCCTCGCCGAGGCTCAGCGGGAGCTCGGCCTGTGACTGCGCGCGGCGAAGCCGTCGAGAGCGACAACGGCTGGGCATGGGAATGCGACCCCGGCCGGCTTTGGGTTCTCGGCGACATGCCGACGGCACAGCAGGAACTCGTCAGCGCTGTCATGGACGGGCTCGTCGACCTGGCCTCTCCGGGCATCGACCCCAAAGACGGCAGTCTGTACGAGGACCCGAACCCGATGCGGCTCCGGACGTACGAGGACGAGCGCCTCCTCCTCTGGTACCAGACGATCCCCCACCGCCGGCGGGTCTACCTGAAGCGGATCAACCTCTAGCCCGAGCCTCGGAGCCGGGTCACCCACAGTTCGTCAGAACAGGCCGGCGTGCATGTGGGGCGTGAGGTTGTCGAGGATCTCGCGCAGCCACGGGCTGCGGACGGCCGGCAAGCGGACCAACGTGTGCCGGAAGGTTCCCGGGTCGGCCCGGAACAGGTGAGGGGGGCGCGGCATGGGCGGATCGTCGCGGAGAATGCCGTCGGGCATGACTCCCGACGCGGGGTGGCGTAGGTGTGGCTCGGGGAAGGCCATCCACCTCCACACCCCGAACGGCAGCGGCACCGGGTATGCAGATGCGCCCGGGCCCTCCGGGATCCAGAGTTCCCCCGTCTGCGGATGGGTCGGCACGAGGATCATGTCGGCGTCCTCGTCGGGTACGGGCCGTCCCGGTCCGGCCAGGACGGCGCGGCTGGCGGGCTGGGCAGCGGGCAACAGAGCGTCGAGGGCGCGTCGGAACACTTCAGCGACCAGGCCGTGCGGGACGGTCACCGGTCGGCCAGCCGAGCCCGCCAGCATGTGGGCCAGGGCGCGGCCGGCTGCCGCCTCCCACGCCGGACTCCATGACCACCGGTGGTCCAGTCCGCAGAGTGAGCTCCATCTGGTGACCGGCTCGATCGGGGGCGTTCCCTTCCCCTCCTCCAGCAGTTCCGTCCAGGAGAGCACCGCAATGTCGCCGTCGTCGACAGGGAGGCGGAGCACGGCACCCGGCGCGAGCCAGACCGCCTGCCAGACTGAGCAGTCGTCGATCCGGGTCGCCACGGGCAGGCCGCACCCCTCGCAGGCCATGTTGGGGCCGTCACCCCAGCCGAGGCCGCAGCAGTAGCCGCCGCTTTCCTCCGGGAGGAGCACGGTGCCGCGGGTATCCCCGGGTGCAATGACGATGCTGCCGGGCGCACCGCCGGACAGGGCGTGGACCGGAGCGTGGATGCCACGTGCCTCCGCCTCGCCCGGATCGATCTCCTGCCACCTCCGCCACGGCGGCCCCCACGGTTCCGGTTCCACGGCGAACGTGCCCGGCTCCATGAGCACCGGGAGCTGGATCCCGTTCCCGTACTGCTGATGGGCGTGGGCCGGCAGCGCGACTTGAGCCAGCGGGGCGGTCAGCCGTGCGCCACAGCCGGCGCACACGAAAACAAACAAACGTCCTCCGTGAGAGAAGCAGCAGGCATCGTCGCAACTCCGCGGCGGGCCGGCAATGGTGTTTTCCCGTCCGCTGTGCGGGGCCGTGCACGGCCGCGGCGAAGGTCATGGAGGGTGCTGCCCACATGCTCGGCGCTCTGCCGAGCGGTCAGCGGCAGGCGTGGAGCTGCGCGTCGAGGACGGGGTCGGGCTTGACCTTCGAGTTGGTTGAAGTTCGAGGATGGCGCCGTGCCAGACGACGAGCTGATGCCGATAGGGGCCTTTGCCCGACGCAGTGGTCTGACCTCCAGTGCGCTGCGGTTCTACGCCGACACCGGGCTGCTGCCGCCCGCCGAGACCGATCCCGTCTCGGGCTACCGCTACTACGGTCCCGGCCAGCTGGCCCGGGCCGTCGCGCTGCGGCGGCTGCGGGAGGTCGGCATGCCGTTGGCCGGGGTCGAGGCCGTGCTCGGTGCGGAGGCCGGCGAGGCGGCCCGCCTCCTCGACGAGCACGTCGCGCGGATCGTGGACCAGGCCGAGGCCGTGCGGGAGAAGGCCGCCGTCCTCAGGTCCGCCCTCGGGAAGGAGGAGGCGCTTCCCCTCGGCGCGGTGAAGGGGCCCGTGCTGGCGGATGCGGTCGAGCAGGTGCTCACCGCGGCCGCGTACGAGCCGGGGACACCTGCACTCGCCGGCCTGCGCGTCGAGGTGGATGCCGAGGCGCTCACCCTGACCGCGACCGACCGGTACCGGCTCGCCACCAGGACGCTGGTGCCGGCCGAAGGGCCGGCGCGGACGTGGGCCGGCACGGTCGACGGCGCCGAGCTGCGGGCCGCGGTCGGCGGGATCCGGCGCTGCCCGGCGGTGCGGCTCGAAGCGCTCTCGCACGGCATCCGGTTCGGTCTCGGCGGTCGGGGAGACCGGTACTGCCGGCTGGTGCCCGAGGACTTCCCGGATCACCGGCTGGTGCTCTCGTCGCTGGGGGGCGCCACCACTCGTGTCACGGCCTCGAAGGAGCTGCTCCTGCGGGCGCTGGAAGAGCAGCCCGGTGCGGACGCAGTGCTGCGCGTCGGCGGTCACGGACTGACAGTCGGAACAGTGGACGACGCCGGGCCTCGTCTGGCGGTGCCGGCCACCGTGACGGGACGGGCGTTGCGGGTGCGGTTCGAGGTGACCACCCTCCATCCTGCGGTGAGCGCCGCGATCGGGCCCGACGTCCTGCTCGATCTGCGGGGACACGACCGGCCCGTCACGGTCCGCTCGGCGGACCGCGGTGACCTCACCACCCTGGCCATGCCCGCTGCGCCGGCGGGGACCGCTACCTGACCACCGCCCCGCGTGCCAGGTCCCGGGCCGTGTACCGCCCGCTCGGCGGCCGCTCCTCGACGAGTCGCAGCAGCAGCGGGGCCACCTCATGCGGTGTCGGCAGTGCGCCGAGGTCCGCGTCCGGCTCTGCCGACGCCATCATCCGCGTCGCCATCGTCCCCGGGTCCGCCCACCACACCCGCAGCTCCGGCTCCTCCACGGCCAGGACGCCGGACAGCAGGTCGAGCCCGGCCTTGGTCGCCCCGTACGCACCCCACGTCGCGTACGGCGCGACCGCAGCGGCCGAGCTGAGGTTGAGTACGGCGCCCCGGGGCGATGCCCGCAGCAGCGGCAGCGCCTCCTGGACCAGCGCCAGAGGTGCCACGAGGTTCACCTCCAGGGCGTGGCGGAACCCGTCCGGCGACTGCTCGGCCAGCGGTACCAGGGGCTCCGCACCGAGCACCGCCGCGTTGTTCACCAGCAGGTCCAGCCCGCCGAGCCGCTGTGCCGCCGCCACCAGTGCGGCGCGGTGAAAGGCATGGCGTACGTCGCCTGCGAGCGCGACCGCGCCGGGCACGTCGGCCGGTGCGGTGAGCGCGGCGGTGTCCCGTCCGCTCACCACGACCCTCCAGCCCCGCGCCGCCAGCTCCGCGGCGAGGGCTCGGCCCAGGCCGCGGGAAGCCCCCGTCACGATCGCGACCGCCATCCCCGCCCCCGACTTCCGAGTTCCGTGTGCCGTCGGCGCCACCGTAGGCGTGCAGACGGCTTCGCCGCCTCGGTCGCCGGTCCTGCGGTCGCCGCGACCTTGGTCCTGGTCCCTCGGTGGTAGGCGGTCCTGCCCGGCCGGGAACCGCCGTCGCCGGCTCGGCGTGCCCTGATCAGTGAGACGGCTCCCGGGCCGCCCGGTAGGTGCAGACCTGGACGCCCGCGGGGCTCGTCACCGCGGAGACCAGCTGCAGGGTGCGCTTGCCGCCGGACGCCGGGAAGATGCTCTTGCCGCCGCCGAGGACGACCGGCATCACGTTGAGGCGGAGCTCGTCGACGAGGCCCTCCTCGATCAGGGTGCGCACCAGCGAGGGGCTCCCCATCACGACCAGGTCGCCTCCCTCGCGGTCGCGGAGCTCCCTGATGGCGGGCACCGGCTTGTCGCCGGCGATGAGGGAGGTGTTGTTCCACGTCAGGTCTGAGGCCGTGAGCGTCGAGGAGACCACGTGCTTGGGGAGGGCGTTCATGCGGTCCGCGAAGGGGTCGCCGGCGCGGTCCGGCCAGGCACCGGCCATCGTCTGCCAGGTGCGCCGCCCGAAGAGGAGGGCCTCCGCCCCGGCGAGGGCGGCGTCGAAGGCGCCGCCGACCACCTCCGGGTCGAAAAACGGCTGCACCCACCCTCCGTGGGCGAAGCCCCCGTCCCGGTCCTCGTCCGGCCCGCCGGGTGCCTGTACGACGCCGTCCAGGCTGATGAACTCGGTGACCACGATCCGCATGTGACTCACTCCTCGGGAAGGCCCTGCTCTGCCTGTGTCTACCGGATGGAGACCGCAGGCGGGCGAGGAACTCATCGGTCCTGGCGGGGCTGCCGAAGGTGACGCCTGGGGTCTTTGACACCCGTGGGATGCGGATGTAGAGTGGAGCGGTTGCCTGGAACGGATCGTTCGGCAACAATCCCCAAGCAGACCTCGTACCCGGGACCTCGAGCCCCGGGTGCACAGTCGACTCCTTGTTCGGAAATTCGAACCCGGGAAATCCGGTGGAAAACTTCTGATAGAGTCGGTCTCGCCGAAAGGGAAACGCGAAAGCGAGTCCCGGAAGGCAATCCCGCTTCGACCGGGAATCGGACACGAAAGAGTCTGATAGAGTCGGAAACGAAGAACGAAAGCCCGGAGGAAAGCCCCAGTAAGCAATTACTGCGGTGAGTACGAAGGAAGCGTCCGTTCCTTGAGAACTCAACAGCGTGCCAAAAATCAACGCCAGAAGTTGATACCCCGTCCACTTCGGTGGATGAGGTTCCTTTGAAAAAGACCTGCGGGGCTGCTCCGGTAGC
>NZ_RPSE01000413.1:0-5351 GCF_003949955.1 Streptomyces sp. WAC05292 | reverse complement strand
CGTCCCCTCCCCCGCCCGCAGGGCCGTGATCCGCCGGACAGGACTTCCTACGCGCCCGGGCCGCCCCCGTCGTCCGGGGTGCCCTCGGCGGACTTGTCGTTCCACCGGGGGTCGTTCTGCCATTCGAGGTTGCGCTCCTGCGCCGTCTCCATGGCGTGGGCGGCCTCCTCCGGCGAGCCGTACGGGCCGAAACGGTCCTTCGCCGGGCACTCGGGGCCCTCTTCGACCTTCTTGTGGGCCAGGCAGTAGTACCACTCGCCCGGTTTGCCCGTCTGGCGCTTCTTGAACAGGGCCATCGTCCCCGGCTCCTTCCTCCGCGGCCGCGTGCCGCCTCGTACCGTCCTGTCTGCCGCCATGCTGCCCCAGGAGTGCTGGATACACTCGCTTGCATGTCTGGCCAGTCGCTGCTCGTACCCGGCGAGCTCTCTCCGACCCGTTCCGTTCCCGGCAACATCCGCCGGCCCGAGTACGTGGGCAAGCCCGCGCCCACTCCGTACACCGGGCCGGAGGTGCAGACGCCCGAGACCGTCGAGGCGATGCGCACCGCCGGCCGGATCGCCGCGCGGGCGATGGAGGAGGCCGCGAAGCTGATCGCCCCCGGCACCACCACCGACGAGCTCGACCGCGTCGCGCACGAGTACCTGTGCGACCACGGGGCCTACCCGTCGACGCTGGGCTACCGCGGCTTCCCGAAGTCGCTGTGCACCTCCGTCAACGAGGTCATCTGCCACGGCATCCCCGACTCGACGGTGCTGCGCGACGGCGACATCGTGAACCTGGACGTCACCGCGTACATCGGCGGCGTGCACGGCGACAACAACGCCACCTACCTGTGCGGCGACGTGGACGAGGAGTCCCGCCTGCTGGTGGAGCGGACCCGGGAGGCGCTGAACCGGGCGATCAAGGCCGTCAAGCCGGGCCGGCAGATCAACGTGATCGGCCGGGTCATCGAGTCGTACGCGAAGCGTTTCGGCTACGGCGTGGTCCGGGACTTCACGGGGCACGGCATCAACTCGGCGTTCCACTCCGGCCTGATCATCCCGCACTACGACAGCCCGCACGCCACGACCGTCATGCAGCCCGGGATGACCTTCACGATCGAGCCGATGCTGACGCTGGGCACCCACGAGTACGACATGTGGGAGGACGGCTGGACGGTCGTGACCAAGGACCGGAAGCGGACCGCGCAGTTCGAGCACACACTGGTGGTGACGGACTCGGGCGCCGACATCCTCACCCTGCCGTAGCCGGCTCCGGCCCCGGGGACGTTTTACCGACAACGCGTCGGGAACACATTGACTTAGGTATGCCTAAGCAGGAGGATCGGGCGTGGCGGCCGTGCCGCCACGCCCGGTCCCCCCTTCCCCGGAGGTCTGTCTTGGACGCCTTCTCCACGGCCATCCGCGTCGCGTCGCACGAGCAGCACACCGAGGCGGAGTCCTCCTCCTTCATGAGCGACCTGCTCGGCGGCCGGCTCGGAGTCGACGCGTACGCCCGCTACACCGAGCAGCTGTGGTTCGTGTACCGGGCCCTGGAGGACGCGGCCGAGGCCCTCGCCGGCGATCCGGTGGCGGGGCCGTTCATCCGTCCGGAGCTGCTGCGCGTCGCCGAGATCGAGCGCGACCTGGCGCACCTGCGCGGCCCGTCCTGGCGCGAGACGCTGGTGGCGCTGCCCGCCACGCGGGCGTACGCGGCGCGGGTCGCCGAATGCGCGGCCACCTGGCCCGGCGGATACGTCGCCCACCACTACACCCGCTACCTGGGCGACCTCTCCGGCGGCCAGATCATCCGCGACAAGGCGGAGCGGGCCTGGGGCTTCGCGCGCAAGGGCGACGGCGTCCGCTTCTACGTCTTCGCGGGCATCTCCAACCCGGCCGCCTTCAAGCGCGAATACCGCGGGCTCCTCGACGCGATCGCCGCGGACGACCTGGAGAAGCAGCGCATCATCGACGAGTGCAAGCGGGCCTTCGACTACAACGGGGCCGTATTCCGCGAGCTGGGGGCGGAGTTCCCGCTCAGCGCCTGACCGGCTGCGGCGGGGAGTCGAAGCGGACGCGTCCGCCGATCTCGACGGTGCCGTCGGGTCCGGGCGCGGTGAGGATCTGCGAGCCCGCGCCCTGGGTGATGTTCAGGGCGCGGTTCAGCTGGCCCGTCAGCAGGGCCGCGGCCGAGCCGGTGGCCTCGTCCTCCGCGATGGCCCCGTCGGGCCGCCGGGGGAAGCCGCGGGCGCGGACGCGGCCGGCGGCCTCGTCCTCCCACGCCCACGCGTACAGCCAGCCCTCGCCGGGCGGCGGAGCGGGCAGCGCGTCGACCTCGTCGGGCGTCGCGTACTGCTCCGTGCGCTTGCCCTCGGCCCACTCGGGCCGGACCGTGATCCAGGTGAACTCGCCGTCGTCGCGGGCCCATACGGATCCGGCGGGCGGCTGGAGCTCCTCTATGTCCAGCAGCCAGGCGACCCCGACGAGCGGGTGCCCGGCGAACGCCATGCGCGTGCCCGGGGTGCGGATGTCGACGACCCCGCGCTCGGGGTCGTCGACGAACACCGTCTCGCTGTAGCCGAGCTCGGCGGCCAGCGCCTGCCGCGACGCGTCGTCCGGGCAGGTGCGGCCGTCGCGGACGACGCCGAGCAGGTTGCCGAACCGCCCGTCGCCCGCGCAGAAGACCCTGAGTACGTCGAGATCGTTCACGCGGGCATTCAAACACGGCCCGGCCGCGGGCTGCGCGCCGCCGCCGGTCGGCGCGACCGCACCGGCGAGGCCCGCGAGTACGTCCGGGAGGACTCCTTTTCGGCCGCCGGGTGAGCCGGCCGCGAGCGCCCGCCGCGCCCGGCCGCGCCCTGGGAGGGGCCGGCCCCGGGGCCGGCCGGCCTACCAGAGCCGGTCGACCGCCCCCGGATGCAGGGCGATACGGGTGCCCGCGAAGTCCTCCGGCCGGCCGGTGCGGCCGCCGGCGCGCGGCGGGAAGTAGCCGAGCACCTCCTTGTCGAAGCCCGGGTCGTCCGTGGCCAGCGGCTCGGCGGGCGTGCCGCCCACCAGCACGGCGCCGGGCAGGCGGGTGAACCCGGCGCCCTCGTAGAAGCCGGCGAGCGGCCGGTCGCAGCTGAACAGCACGACGTCGACGGCCGGGTCGGCGGCCAGCGCCGCCCGCGCGGCCGCGACCAGCCGGCGCCCGTACCCGCGGCCGCGCACCGACTCCCGGGTGACGACGGCGCTCAGGCCGGCCGCGCGGTAGGTCCGCCCCGCGTGCCGGAGCCGCTTGTACAGCAGCGCCAGCGACGCGAGGACCGTGCCGGACGCGTCGAGCAGCAGCAGGGCCCGCGGGGCCAGCGCCGGGTCGTGCCCGGCCGCGGCACCCGGCCAGGCCTGCGCCTCCAGCTCGGCGACCTGCGCCGCGAGGTCCGTCGGCAGCTCGGCCTCCGGCCAGGCGGCGACCGTCGCCGTCATGCGGGGATCCGGACGCCCGCGCCGCCGACCCGCACCCGCTTGTCGCCGGGCCGCAGTTCCACCGTGAGCACTCCGGGGCGGCCCATGTCCTCGCCCTGGTGGAGGGTGAGGACGGCCTCGTCCGGTACGAGCCGCAGCTCGCGGGCGTACGCGCCGAAGGCGGCCGCGGCGGCCCCGGTGGCGGGGTCCTCGACGACGCCGCCGACCGGGAAGGGGTCCCGTACGTGGAAGGTGGCGGGGCCGGCCCGGTGCACCAGTTGCACGGTGGTCAGGTCCAGGCGCTGCATCAGCGCCTCCAGCCGGGCGAAGTCGTAGTCCAGGTCGGCGAGGCGCTCGCGGGTGCCCGCGCCGAGGACGAGGTGGCGGGCCCCGGCGAAGGCGATCCGCGGCGGGAGGGCCGGGTCCAGGTCGGCCGCCGGCCAGTCCAGGGCGGCCAGCGCCTCGGCGAGGTCGCCGTCGGCGATGTCCTCGGTGTGCGGCTCGACGCTGGTCAGGACGGCCCGCAGGCCGCCGCCGGTGTCGGCGACCGAGACGGGCACCGTGCCGGCCGGGGTGGCGAAGACCAGCTCGCCCGGACCGATCCGCTCCGCCAGCGCGACGGACGCGGCGACCGTGGCGTGCCCGCAGAAGGGGACCTCGGCCTTCGGGCTGAAGAAGCGGAGCGTGAAGGCCCGGCCGGGCGGGCCGTCGAGGCCCTCCGGGGGGCCCGTCAGGAACGCGGTCTCGCTGTAGCCCAGTTCGGCGGCGATCCGCAGCATCGCGGAGTCGTCCAGGCCGCGCGCGTCGAGCACGACCCCGGCGGGGTTGCCGCCGGCGGGGTCGTCGGAGAAAGCGGTGTAGCGCAGTACCTCGGTCGTCATGCTGTGGCTCAACTGCGGTGCGCCGCGGCGCATTCCCGGCCCGCCGCGCTTCCGGCGGGGCCGGATCAGCCGCGCCCGATGTACGGCATGGCCGTCGCCATCACCGTCGCGAACTGCACGTTCGCCTCCAGCGGCAGCTCCGCCATGTGCAGCACGGTGCGGGCCACGTCGGCGGCGTCCATCACGGGCTCCACCGCGAGCTGCCCGTTCGCCTGGAGGATCCCGGTCTGCATCCGCTCGGTCATCTCGGTGGCGGCGTTGCCGATGTCGATCTGCCCGCAGGCGATCCGGTACGGGCGCCCGTCCAGCGAGAGCGACTTCGTCAGGCCGGTCACGGCGTGCTTGGTCGCCGTGTACGCGACCGAGTGGGGGCGGGGGGCGTGCGCGGAGATGGAGCCGTTGTTGATGATGCGGCCGCCCTGCGGGTCCTGCTCCTTCATCTGCCGGAAGGCGGCCTGCGCGCACAGGAAGGAGCCGGTGAGGTTGACGTCGACGACGCGCCGCCAGTCCTCGGGGGAGATGTCCTCCAGGGGCACCCCGGCGGGGCCGAAGGTGCCCGCGTTGTTGAAGAGGAGGTCGAGCCGGCCGTACCGCTCGCGGACGGCCGCGAAGAGCGCGGCGACGTCCTGCGGGGAGCTGATGTCGGCCGGGACGCACAGCACGTCGGCCCCGGGCCCGGCCGCCCGCGCGGTCTCCTCCAGCGGGGCGGTCCGGCGGCCGGCGGCGGCCACCGCCCATCCGGCGCCGGCGAGGGCGAGGGCGACGGAGCGGCCGATGCCGGAGCCGGCGCCCGTGACCACGGCGGTCTTCTTGCCAGGTGCGTTCATGGGGCCGCAGGGTACGGCAGAAGCCGGGCGCGTCGGCGGACGTTCCGACAGCTGAGAGCATGGACCGGCCAGGGGTGTGAAAAGACGACGAAAAGACTGGAGTCCGCATGCCGGAGACAGGCCCTGCGACGGCCGCGCACGAGCCGTCGCCGAAGACGCCGCCCGCCGAACCGACCGCCTCCGCCCCGGGCGCGGACCCCGGCCCCGGCTCGGCCTCCGCC
>NZ_RPSE01000412.1:0-5353 GCF_003949955.1 Streptomyces sp. WAC05292 | reverse complement strand
CTCCTCGATCAGCGTCAGCTGCCGGTCACGGCGGGCCTGCACGGCCGCATGCCGGTCGCGGAGCCGCTCGGCCGCCTCCCGCAGCTCGTGCGGCGTGCGCGGGTCGGCGGGCTCCGCCTCGACCACCGCTTCGACGCCGCCGCCCGCGCCGACGTCCCCTCCGACGGCACCTGGCACACCGTCACCGTCGGCGAGGTCCCGCTGGGGCTGCGCACCGAGTACGTGTGTGTGCCGTCGGCCGAGCAGACGGTGTACGCGACGCTGGTGCTCTCCAACGCCACCGGCCAGGCGCTGCTGGCGGGGCCCGTGGAGGTCACCGTCGACGACGAGTTCCTGCTGACGGCCGCGCTGCCCACGCTCGCGCCGGGCGCGGTCTCCCGGCTCGGCCTCGGCCCTGCCGACGGCGTCCGCGTCACGCGGCGCACGAACCTGCACGAGTCGGCGGCGGGGCTGCGGGGCGGTACCACCGTCCTGGACCACCGCGTCCACGTGGAGCTGGCGAACCGGCTCTCCCGGCCCGTCACCGTCGAGGTCCGCGAGCGGGTGCCGGTCGCCTCCGACGCGGACGTCCGGATCGAGGAGCGGGCCGACTGGAAGGCCCCCGAGCCCGGTGCCGGACCGGAGGACCACGCCCCGGGCACCCGCATCTGGCGGGTGGAGCTGCCCGCCGGCGGCGCCACCGCGCTCGACGGCCGCTTCGAGATCCGCATCCCGGCCGCCAAGGCCCTCGTCGGCGGCAACCGCAGGAGCTGAGACACGCCATGCCACACGACACGCCCCGCGCCACGCCGCACACCGCCTCTCCCGCCGCTGCCGGAGAGCCGATCGCCCTTCCGGTCACCGCCGTCACCTGCCTGGAGGACCGCGCCCACGTCGAGCGCACCGCCGTCCTCGACCTCGAAGCCGGGGTGCAGCGCCTCCGCCTCGGGCCGGTCAGCGCCCTGGCCGTCGACCGCACCCTCCACGCCGAGCTGGACGGCGGCCCGGAGGCCGCCGTCCTGGACGCGCGGATCGTCCGCACGTGGACGCCCCGCGGCCCGCTGCCGTCCGCCGGCGACTCGGCACTGCGGCAGCAGCTGCACGCCCTCGAAGCGGAACAGGTCTCGGTGCGGCACCGGCGGGACCGGCTGCACGTCCGTCTCGGCCTGCTCGGCAGGCTCGCCGACCGCCTGCTGCGGGAGATCCGCGAAGGCGCCGGCGCCGGCGTGAGCGACCCGGACCGCTGGGCGCGCGAACTGGACCGGCTCGACGCCGAACGCGACACGTACGGCGAGCAGCTGCGCACCGCGCAGGCCCGGCTGGACGCCCTCGACACGGAACTCGCGGACACCCGGCGGGGCCTGGCCGCCGCGGAGGCGCAGCCGGCGGAACTGGTGGCCCACGTCGAGGTGACCGTCCGGGCCTCGGCGGCCGGGCCGGCCCGGCTGCGGCTCGGCCACCTCACGGCCTGCGCGCTGTGGCGGCCCGTCTACCGGGCCGTGCTCGACGGCGGCTCGCTGACGCTGGAGAGCGACGCCATGGTGTGGCAGCGCACCGGGGAGGACTGGTCGGGCGTGCGCCTGACCCTGTCGACGGCCCGGTCGGCGCTCGCCACCGAGCCGCCGCGGCTCGTCGAGGACCGGCTGGCGCTCACCGAGCGCACCGCCGCCGAACGCCGCACGGTCGACGTGGAGCTGCGCGAAGAGGAGGTCGCGGAGCTCGGCCCGGCGCCCGTGGTGGGCCTGCCGGGCGTGGACGACGGCGGCGAGACCCGCGTCCTGGCCGCCCCCGCCCCCGTCTCGGTGCCGTCGGACGGCCGCGCCCACCGGGTGCCGCTGTCGTCCTTCACCGCGGACGCGGCCGCCGAGTACGCCGCCACGCCCGAGCTGTCGCCGCTGGTGACGCAGGTGGTCCGGTTCGCGAACCGGTCCGGGCACGCCCTGCTCGCCGGGCCCGTGGACCTGGTCCGCGGCAGCGGTTTCAGCGGCCGCGGCACCCTGGAGTTCACGGCGCCCGGCGCCACCGCCGAACTCGCCTTCGGCAGCTGCGACGACCTGCGGGTGGTGCGGCACGCCGAGGAGTCCCGCGAGACCGGCGGGATCGTGCAGCGGACGGTGGTCACCCGCACGGTCCGGCTGCACCTGTCCCGGTTCTCGGCTCCCGGCGAGCGGGGCGAGCGGACCGTCGCCGTCCGGGAGCGGATCCCGGTCTCGGAGATCTCGGCGGTGGAGGTGCGCCTGCGCAAGGAGGCCTGCTCCCCGGCCCCGGATGCGGTCGACGCCGACGGCATCGCCCGCTGGGAGGTCGCCCTCCCGCCGGGCGGCCGCCGCAGCATCACCCTGGCGTACGAGGTGTCGGCGGGCGCCAAGGTCGCCGGCCTCTGACCGTACGGGCACCCCGTGCGGACCGGGCGCGCGCCGCCGGGAGCCCCGCGCCCTCCGGCGCCTGAATGCGCCGGTCCGCCGCATAAGCTCGCACCGGCGCCCCCTATGACCGAGGAGGATCCGATGAACCCCGCCGGGGAAGGGCCACTGCACCTGGACGCGGTCAGCGTCCTGAACGCGAAGACGACGCTCGTCCAGCTCCTCGGCCGGGCCGGCATCCACCCCGGTGACGCCGAGGAGCTGATCGGGCTCGTCTCGGCCGGGGCGGTCGCCGTCGCGGCCGCGGAGGTCGCGGGGGGCGCGGAGGACGCCCCGGCGGCCAAGGGCGAGCCCTACACGTCCGGCTGGCTGGACGGCGCCCACACCGTCACCGAGGCGCTCGGCGGGATCGCCGAGCGGATGCTGCGCGACGCCGTGGGCGCCGACACGCCCGGGGACCCCCTGGACGCCCGCCCGCCCGCGGGGCGGATGGAGCTGGAGCGGGCGAAGGTGGCCGTGCTGCCGCTGTACCTGTCGTTCGCCGCGGAGTCGGACCTCGACCCGGACGTCTCCGAGCCGGTCCTCACGGCCGTCCTCGGCACGATGAGCACGCGGCAGCGGACCGGGTACGCGGGGCGGCTGACGGCGTTCGCCGCGGAGCACCGGGCGCGGCTGGAGCGGATGTACGCGCAGTACGGCCCGGGCAGCCCGATCGCCATCCACGGCCGGTACTCGCTGCTGCACTCCCCCACCAGCGTCGCCGTGCTGGAGCGCCTGCTGACGGAGCCGGCGGCGCTGCGGGAGGAGTGGGACGCGGCGGAGCTGCCGCCCGCGTGGCTGGAGGGCCTGACGACGGCCTGGGGGGAGCCGCAGTAGCGGCCCCGCGGCGAGGGGTGCGGGGCCGCGGGGCCGGCTCAGGCGTCGTGTCCCAGGCCCCGGTCGGGTGCGCTCATGTCGCCCGTGGCGGGGACGCCGTCCGCCAGCCCGTAGCGCAGGTACACGGTGCCCGACGGGCCGGCGGCCGGGGGCGCGAGCAGCGTGACGTTGGCCGGTACCGCGCCCTCGGCGAACACCTTCTTGCCCACGCCGAGCACGACGGGGTGCACCCAGAGGTCGAGGCGGTCGAAGAGCTTCTCGCGCAGGAGGGTCTGGACGAGGTCCAGGCTTCCGACGACCTTCACGTGCTCGTGGCGGTCGCGGATCTCGCGGACGGCGGCGGCCAGGTCCGGGCCGAGCTGCGTGGAGCCGGCCCAGGAGAGGTCGGGGGTGCCGCGGGAGGCCACGTACTTGGGGACCCGGTTGAAGAGCTCGGCGATCTCGCCGTCCTCGCCGCCCTTCTGGTGGGGCCAGTAGGCGGCGAAGATGTCGTACGTCCGCCGGCCGAGCAGGAGGGCGTCCGTGCCCTCGTACGCGGCGCCGATCTGCATGCCGGTGTCCTCGTCCAGCAGGGGTGCCTGCCAGCCGCCGAACGGGAAGCCGTCCGGGTCTTCGTCGGGGCCGCCGGGCGCCTGGCCGACGAGGTCGAGGGTCGCGAACATCGCGATGTGGATGAGTCCCATGGCGTGCTCCAGGGTGCGAGGGGTGGTGTCCGTCTCAGGGATGGACCGGTCGGCTGCCCGGGAATCATCGGCGCGCCGGATCGCACACCGGATTCGAACAGGTTTACGATTGAGGGGTGAGTGCGTACGCCCTGCCGTCTGCCGGTCCCGGTGCCGGCCCCTCGGCCGTCGGCGCCGCCGCGCCGTGCGCCCCGCCCCGGCGGGGGGTGTGACGGTGTCCGGCGGGCGGGACACCGGCTGGCTGCTCCCTCCGGACCTGGACCGGCTGAAGACCCTGGAGCGGTGGTGCGAGCTGCTGCTGGAACTCGTCCGGGAGCGGATCGGCGAGATCGAGACGGCCGCACGCATCGCGGAGGCCGCCGCGGGCAGGCCGGTGCCGGCCCCGGTCGTCGAGTGGCAGATCCAGTACGGGATCGGCGCCTCCAACGCCCCCATGCTGATCCACACCGGCGACTGCACCCTGACCTCCGGGCGGACCCGGCCGGCGACCCGCGCCCAGGCCGTCGACGCCCTGCGCCACCCGCAGGTCGAGCCCTGCGGCGTCTGCGGTGCGGGCAGGCTCCTCGGCGCCGGCGACCCCTGAGGAGCCGCAGCGGCCTAGCGTGGCTGCCGGGCGGGGAGGCGGAAGCCGTTGAAGAGGCCGTCCATGCCGCGCAGGGCCAGGCGGTCCGGGACGGCGCGGACCGCGGCATCGCGGGCCGCCGCCGCGAGGGGGTGGCGGAGGGCGCCCAGGCGGCCGACCCGGCGGGCCCGCACGCGTACGGCGTCGGTGCGGTCGCGCCGGGCCGCGGTGTACGCGGCGAGGGCGGCCGGGACGGGATCCGCGGCGCCCGGACCCGGGCCCGGGTCCGGGGCGCCGCCCGCGGGGAGGAGGTGGGCGAGGACCACCGCGTCCTCGATGGCCTGGCAGCCGCCCTGCCCCAGGTTGGGTGCCATGGCGTGGGCGGCGTCGCCGACCCAGGCGATCCGGCCGTGGTGCAGCCGGGGCAGCGGTGCGGCCAGGTCGTGGAGGTCGTTCTGCAGGACGTCGGCCGGGTCGAGGCGCCGCACCCGGTCCAGCAGGGCGGGGATCGGGTCGTGCCACGAGCCGAAGCGGTCCAGGAGCTCCGCGCGGGGGTCGGCCGACCGGGTGCCGGCGGGGGCGAGCGCGGTGGCGTACAGGTAGAAGCGGCCGTCGGCCAGCGGGGTGATGCCGAACCGCTCTCCGCGCCCCCACGTCTCGCTCATGGCCCGGATGCCGAGGTCGGGGGCGTCCACGATGGTCCGCCAGGCCGTTTCACCCAGGTAGTGCAGGCCGGGGTGGGCGGGGAAGTACGCGCGGCGCAGGGCGCTGCGGATGCCGTCGGCGGCGACGACGAGGTCGGCGGGCAGTTCCGCGCCGCCGGCCGTGCGGACGGTGGGGCACGGGCCTTCCGCGCCGTCCACGGCGGTCACGGCGTCCCCGTACCGGAG
>NZ_RPSE01000411.1:0-5362 GCF_003949955.1 Streptomyces sp. WAC05292 | reverse complement strand
CCCCCAGCCCCGTCAGCCAGTCCGAGAAGCTCTCCAGCCCCGCACCCACCGCCGGCCACACCCACAGGCACAGCGCGGCGAACCCGATCGCCACGAACGACATGATGATCGGCACCAGCCGCCGCCCGTTGAAGAAACCCAGCCAGTCCACCAGCTTCACCCGGTGGTACCGCTGCCAGAACCACGCCGTCAGCAGACCCATCACGATCCCGCCGAACACCCCCGGGTTCTGGTACGAGAACTCCACGAACGTGTTGTTGTCATCGGTGAGGCAGCCCGTCCCCACCACCCGCGTCCCCTCGGGGCACTCGTTCGGAAACGCCCGCAGCACCCCCCGGTACACCAGGAAGCCGGCCACCGCCGCCAGCGCCGTCGACCCGTCCCCCTTCTTCGCCATCCCGATCGCCACACCGACGCAGAACAGCAGCGGCAGCCCCAGCTCGGGATTGAGCAGCGCACCGCCCGCCCCCGCCATCACCTTCGCCACCACGTCCCAGTCCAGGCCGTCCGGCCCGAACACGTCGTCCTGGCCCAGCCGGGTCAGGATCCCCGCCGCGGGCAGCACCGCGATCGGCAGCTGCAGACTCCTCCCCATCTTCTGCAGCCCCTGGAACAAACCGCTCCACCACTGCTGCCGCGGCGCCGCCGCCGCACTGCCGTTCGCGCTCATCGGCTTCCTCCCTTGCGGGCCCGTTTGGGCACGTGCGGTCCGTGCGGCACACTGGTGTAGACCACCCTGGGTGCGGTCGCACACGCCCCGCCCGGAGGGCAGGTCGCTGCTGATCGACATCATTCGGCAGACGCAGGAACCGCGCTCGCGAAACTGGGCCAACAGTGGGCTACCGTGACGAAACGGTTCCCGCGGCCCGCCCGGGACCGCCGAGACCGTTCTTCGGAAAACAGGGAGAAACGCATGGCCACCAAGGCTGAGAAGATCGTCGCCGGGCTCGGCGGCATCGACAACATCGAAGAAGTCGAAGGCTGCATCACCCGCCTGCGCACCGAGGTCAACGACCCCGAACTCGTCGACGAAGCCGCCCTCAAGGCCGCCGGCGCCCACGGCGTCGTCAAGATGGGCACCGCCGTCCAGGTCGTCATCGGCACCGACGCCGACCCCATCGCCGCCGAAATCGAAGACATGATGTGACCTGAGCGCACCGCGCCACCACGACGCCGGACCCCGTCACCCCGCACCCGCCCCGACGGGGTCTTCGCGTACCGCCGCACCCACTAGGCTCGACGCCATGTCTCGCATCGACGGCCGTACGCCCGAACAGCTCCGCCCCGTCACCATCGAACGCGGATGGAGCAAGCACGCCGAGGGCTCCGTCCTCATCTCCTTCGGAGACACCAAGGTCTTCTGCACCGCCTCCTTCACCGAAGGCGTCCCCCGCTGGCGCAAGGGCAGCGGCGAAGGCTGGGTCACCTCCGAATACTCGATGCTGCCCCGCTCCACCAACACCCGCGGCGACCGCGAATCCGTCCGCGGCAAGATCGGCGGCCGCACCCACGAGATCTCCCGCCTCATCGGCCGCTCCCTGCGCGCCGTCATCGACTACAAGGCACTCGGCGAGAACACCGTCGTCCTCGACTGCGACGTCCTCCAGGCCGATGGCGGCACCCGCACCGCCGCCATCACCGGCGCCTACGTCGCCCTCGCCGACGCCGTCGCCTGGGGCCAGTCCAAGAAGCTCATCAAGGCCGGCCGCAAGCCCCTCACCGGCACCGTCGCCGCCGTCAGCGTCGGCATCGTCGACGGCGTCCCCCTCCTCGACCTCTGCTACGAGGAAGACGTCCGCGCGGAAACCGACATGAACGTCGTCTGCACCGGCGACGGCCGCTTCGTCGAAGTCCAGGGCACCGCCGAAGGCGAACCCTTCGACCGCAAGGAACTCAACGCCCTCCTCGACCTCGCCGCCGGCGGCTGCGCCGACCTCGAAGCCATCCAGCGCACCGCCCTCGGCCTCTGAGAGAACCACCGGACGCCCCGCCGCGTCCTCACCTGTACGGGCGCACGGTGTCACAGCCGTGCGCCCGTCCACATCCGCGCAGCCGACCGACCACGCGCACGACCTTGTGAGGGAACACGCATGAAGCTCCGCATAGCCGCCGCGGCGGCGGCCGCCGCACTCGCCATCCCGGCCCTGACCGCCTGCGACGCGATCTCCACCGCCATGGACTGCGCCAACACCGCCGTCGCCATCACCGAAGGCGTCGGCGACCTCCAGGACGCCGTCTCCAACGCGGGCAACAGCCCGCAGGACGCCCAGAACGCCCTCAACAAGATCGACGAGAACCTGAAGAAGATCGGCGACCAGACCGACAACACCGACCTCGGCACGGCCATCGACTCCATGAACAAGGCCGTCCAGAGCGTCCGCACCTCCCTGCAGAGCGGCAACACCGCCCCCGACGTCACCCCCGTCGCCGACGCCGCCAAGGAGATCTCCAAGGTCTGCACCCCCTGACCCCCGCAGGCGGGATCGGCCCGAACGGAATAATGGACGCCATGACCTCGACGCCGCCCCGCCTCATCCTGGCCACCCGCAACCAGGGCAAGATCTCCGAACTGCACACGATCCTGTCCGGCGCCGGCCTGCCCTACGAGCTGGTCGGCGCGGACGCGTACCCCGACGTCCCCGACGTCAAGGAGACCGGCGTCACCTTCGCCGAGAACGCCCTCCTCAAGGCGCACGCCCTCGCCCTCGCCACCGGCCTGCCCGCCATCGCCGACGACTCCGGCCTCTGCGTCGACGTCCTCGGCGGCGCCCCCGGCATCTTCTCCGCCCGCTGGGCCGGCCGCCACGGCGACGACAAGGCCAACCTGGAGCTGCTCCTGGCCCAGCTGGCCGACATCGCGGACGGGCACCGCGGCGCCCACTTCGCGTGCGCGGCCGCCCTGGCCCTGCCCGACGGCACCGAAGCCGTCGTCGAGGGCCGCCTCACCGGCACGCTCCGGCACACCCCGGCCGGCAGCGGCGGCTTCGGCTACGACCCGATCCTCCAGCCGCTCGGCGAGACCCGCACCTGCGCGGAGATGACGGCTGCCGAGAAGAACGCCGTCTCCCACCGCGGCCAGGCCTTCCGCGCCCTGATCCCGGCGATCCGCGACCTGCTGGGCTGAGGCCGGTGATGCAGCGAAGGCCCCGTACGCGGCTGCGTACAGGGCCTTCTGCGTACCCGTGCGGTTGGGGGGACTCGAACCCCCACGGGTTTTACCCCACTGGGACCTAAACCCAGCGTGACTGCCAATTCCACCACAACCGCGACATCTTGCCCGATGCGAACATTGGGTCAGCCTGGGCTGTGCCCAGTCTAACGGGGCGGAGCCCGCGGGGGTGAAGGACTTGGGGCGGCGCCTGCGGCGCCACGTGTCCGTCAGGCCGTGGCAGTTGGGGCGTAGGGAGCGGAGGCTGCCCGGGCGGTTGTCCGGCCGGTGCCCGCCGGCATGGTCGATCCGTCCGACAAGCGGAACGGCCCGCCCCGGGAGGGGGCGGGCCGTTCCGAGGGCGGGGCCGTCAGATGCCCAGATCCTTGATGATCTTGGCTACGTGGCCCGTCGCCTTGACGTTGTACAGGGCGCGCTCGACCTTGCCCTCCTCGTCCACGACGACCGTCGAGCGGATCACCCCGGTCACCGTCTTGCCGTACAGCTTCTTCTCGCCGAACGCGCCGTACGCCTCCAGCACCTTCTTGTCGGGGTCGCCGACGAGGGTGACCTTGAGGTTCTCCTTCTCGCGGAACTTCGCGAGCTTCTCCGGCTTGTCCGGCGACACGCCGATCACGTCGTAGCCGGCGCCGGCCAGCAGCTCCAGGTTGTCCGTGAAGTCGCAGGCCTGCTTGGTGCAGCCCGGTGTGAGGGCCGCCGGGTAGAAGTAGACGATCACCTTGCGGCCGAGCCGGTCGGCGAGCGTGACGTCGTTGCCGTCCGCGTCGGGCAGGGTGAAGGCGGGGGCGGTGTCGCCCGGCTGGAGTCGCTCGCTCATCTCGACAGTCTCCTCGGGAGGTGGATCGCTACGTGACGAGACTAAGCTGACAGACTGTCCACGGCGGATCACGCCCCCATGGGACAGGACCACGACGACGGAGGCAGCGCGGTGCCGGAAGCCAGGACCCCCGCACAGATCGAGGCGGACATCGTCCGCCGCCGCGAGCAGCTCGCCGAGACCCTCGACGAGATCGGTGTGCGCATGCACCCGAAGACGATCGTCGGGGACGCGAAGGCCAGGGTCGCCTCCACGGTCGACGAGACGGCCGGGCGGGCCGTCGTGGCGGTGAACCGCCTGTGGACGGACGTCAGGGACGGCCTGCGGTACGAGGACGGCACCCCGCGCATCGAGCGGCTGGTGCCGGTCGCGCTGGTGGCCGTGGGGGTGATCGGCCTGCTGGTGGTGTCGGCGCGCCGCCGCCGCTGACCCACCCCTGAGGCGGACAGGCGGGGCGCGGGCGGGTAGGTTCGGGGCGTGAGCGACGACACCAACACCACCACCCACGACAAGCTGCCCATCCGCATGCTGCACGACCGCGTGCTCGTGAAGTCCGACAAGCCCGAGGGCGAGCGGCGCTCGGGCGGCGGCATCCTGATTCCGGCGACGGCGGCCGTGGGCAAGCGGCTGGCCTGGGCCGAGGTGGTCGCGGTCGGGCAGAACGTGCGCAGCGTGGAGCCGGGCGACCGGGTGCTGTACGACCCCGAGGACCGGGCCGAGGTCGAGGTGCGGGGTGCGACGTACGTGCTGATGCGCGAGCGTGATCTGCATGCCGTGGCCGCGGAGCGGCTGGAGGGGGCGGAGGACTCCACCGGTCTGTATCTCTGATTGCGGGGTTCTTGTCCGTGTGCGGGTGGGCCGGTGGCCGAGGTCACCGGCCCTTTCGCATGCCTTTTGCTACGGTGGGCGGTGAACCCCGACGAGACGCGCCGTACCGGGTGGGAAAAGACGACGCACCTGTTCCGTTCTCGTCTCGGAGGTGCCTGTCATGGCCTGGGTTCTGCTCGTCGTCGCCGGTCTGCTGGAGGTCGGCTGGTCGGTCGGCATGAAGTTCACGGACGGGTTCACCCGGCTGTGGCCGAGTGTGTTCACGGGTGCGGGGATCGTGGCGAGCATGCTGCTGCTGTCGTACGCGGCCCGGAGCCTGCCGATCGGTACGGCGTACGGGGTGTGGGTGGGTATCGGTGCCGCGGGTGCGGCGGTGCTGGGGATGGCGGTGCTGGGCGAGCCGGTGACGGCGTCCAGGATCTTCTTCATCGTGCTGCTGCTGGTGGCGGTGGTGGGGCTGAAGGCGACGTCCGGCCACTGAGCGGGGTGCGCGCGGGCCCCCGGCCGCCGGTTGCCCGGGTGTCATTCCAGGTATGCGGAGGGCGGGC
>NZ_RPSE01000410.1:0-5366 GCF_003949955.1 Streptomyces sp. WAC05292 | reverse complement strand
CCGGTCGTGGACGGCAAGGTGAACTTCTACAACAACTCCGGCCGCGTCGACCTGATCGCGGACATCACCGGCTACTTCGCCCAGTGACCTGAGGAAACGATTCCGCGCGGAAACGATGCGGCGGGGGGCCCCCCCGGACGGGGCCGGGGGGCGCCGCCGCCGGCCGCGCCCCCCGCCGCCGTCCACGGCTCCGTCTCGATCCTGCCGCAGGGCCGGCCCGTCGCCGCGCCCGAACGGCCGCCGTTCCCCTGGGTGCGGCACTACGAGGCCAACGAGAACCTCGCCCCCGGCGCCGTCGCCCAGAACAGCACCTCCTACCTGTGCTTCGCGATCGTGGAGGGCGCCGACGCCGCCCAGGTCGAACAGCGGCTCCTGGAAACCGAGGCCTGGCTCATGGACCGGGTACGGGACACGGAGGTGCCGGCCCCGTGAACACCTGGCGGCAGACCTCGCCGACCGGCCGCGCCCTCCTGGTCACCGTCCTCCTCACCGGCCTGACCACCTTCATGTTCCTCCCGCTGCTCGCCGTCCACCTCTCCTCGGAGGGCGTGCCCGCCGGCCGCGTCGGCTTCCTCGTCGGCCTCCTGGCCTTCTGCAGCCAGGGCTTCTCCCTGCTGTGCGGGCTCGTCGTCGACCGCTTCGGCACCCGCGCCGTCCTCGCCTCCGGCTTCGGCCTGCGCATCGCCGGGTACGCCCTCCTGGGCGCCGGGACCGCCTCCGCGACCGCCGTCGCCGGGATCGCCGCCATCGGCATCGGCGGCTCGCTGCTGGGCCTGGCCGTCAAGACCCGGCTCGTCGCCGAGGACGGCGTCCCCGCCCGCGACATGCTCGCCCTGCGCTCCACGTTCGTGAACATCGGCGTCATCGCCGGCCCCGCACTCGGCGCGCTCGTCTACCCGCTCGGCTTCGGCTGGATCCTCGCCGCCTGCATCCTCTCCCACCTGCTCCTCGCCATCCGGCTCACCCTCCGCCCCGCCGCGGCGGCGACCGCGCCGCCGCAGCCGGACGGCGGCCCGGCGGCCCCCGCCCCCGCGGCCCCGGCGGCCGCGGACCCCGCCGCCCGGCGCCGGGCCGTGCGCCAGTGGGTCCCGCTGTGCCTGGTCGGCGTCGCCTTCTGGGCCCTCTACAGCCAGCTCAACGTCATCCTGCCGATCCGCGCCAAGGAGATGACCGGCAGCACCGCCGCCATCTCCGTCGTCTTCACCGTCAACGGCCTGCTCGTCGTCCTCCTCCAGTACACGCTCCTGCGCCACGTGTTCCGGCAGGCCACCGCCCGCACCCTGCTCGTCGTCGGGTTCCTCGCCTTCGCCGCCGCGTACGCGCTCCTCATCCCGCTCGCCGGCTGGTCGGCGCTGCTGGCCTTCGTCCTGCCGGTGACGCTCGCCGAGATGCTCATCGCCCCCAGCCTCGACGAGCAGGCCGTCCAGGCCGGACCGCTCGGCCGGACCGGGCTCGCCCTCGGCGCGATGAGCGCCGCCGGCGCCGTCGGCAGCCTGCTCGGCTCCAGCCTCGGCGGCTTCCTGCTCCAGACGCTGCACACCGGCACCGGCATCTGGCTGGTGATCGTCGCGGTGTCCGTCGCCGCGGCCGCCTCCTCACTCCTCCTCCCGAAAGCGCGGATGCAGCATGCCTGACCTGCCCGACCACACCGCCGCAGACCGGCCCGACCTGCCGGGCCTTTCCGACCTGCCCGGCCTTCCCGGCGCTGCCGAGCCGCGGCCCACCGCCGTCCTGCTCAACCCGCGGGACCTCGTCATCGCCGCCGCGCAGCGGCTCGGGCTGTGCGTCGCCGTCGCCGCCGACCCCTCCTCGCCCGTCCCCGTCCCCGACGGCCTGCCCTGCACCGTCCTGCGCACCCCGTGGATCGAGGACCCCGCCGACCTCGTGCGCCGGCTGCGCGCGCTCGCACCGGCCGGAGCGGCCTCCGTGTTCGGGTTCGGCGAGGTCGGCGCCGGCACCGCCGCCGCGGTGAACCGCGAGCTGGGCTGGCCCGGCAATCCGCCCGAGGCGCTGGAGGCCTTCCGGGACAAGGCCCGGCTGCGGGCCGTCGTCGGCGACCGGGCCGGCGTACCGGTGGCGTACGCGGTCTGCTCCGACCGCGAGCAGGCCCGCGCCGCCGTCGCCCGCATCGGCTTCCCCTGCGTCATCAAGCCCGTCGCGGGCACCGGCAGCTCCGGCGTACGCCTCCTGGCCGCGCCCGAGGAGGCGGAAGCCCACCTGGCGGCGCTGGAGTTCACCGCCCGGTACGTCGTCGAGGAGTTCCTGGAGGGCACCGAGTACAGCGTCGAGGCCGTGAGCACCCCCGCCGGGCACCGGATCCTGGCCGTCACCGAGAAGGCGACCACGGGCGCCCCCCACTTCGTCGAGACCGGCCACGTCCTGCCCGTGCGGCTGGACCCCGCGGACGAGGCCGCCGTCACCGCCGTCGTCACCGCGACCCTCGACGCGGCCGGGCTGCGCTACGGGCCCTCCCACACCGAGGTCATGCTGACCGCGGCCGGCCCCCGCCTCATCGAGTCGCACGGCCGGCCCGGCGGCGACCGGATCAGCGACATGCTGGGCCTCGCTCTCGGCGAGGACGTCTTCGCGCAGATGATGACCGCCGTCTTCGGCCTGCCGGAGCCGGCGCCCGCCGCCCGCCGCCGCGTCCTTCCGAAGAAGAGGTGCCCGCCGTGCCGTACAGGATCCTCGTCCTGGTCTCCCAGGCCTCGAAGTTCGAGCTCGACAACCACTCGATCATCCCGAGCGCCCTCCACCGCGAGGGCCACGAGGTGCACATCGGCGACATCGACACGCTGAACGTGCACGACTCCGTCGTCGTCTGCGACCGGGTGCGGCTCTCCGAGGAGTTCATCGCCGGCGGCGACTTCCCGTCGCTGAGCGAGCCGTACGCCTCCGCGGAGGACTTCGACCTGGTGTGGGTGCTCGCGGGCACCCACCCGGAGGCCGGCGACGACTCCTTCCGCCTGCTGTGGCTGCTGAACCAGCGCGTCCCGTTCGTCAACGACGCCTCCGCGCTGTTCTTCCTCAACACGAAGATCAACCTGGGGGCGATCGTCCCCGCCGAGCACCTGCCCGCCTCGTACGTCTCCAACGACTTCGACTTCCTGAACGCGCTCGTGGAGTCGGACGCCGACCGCTCCTGGGTGGTCAAGCCGACGAGCGACGGCTGCGGCGCCGACGTCTTCGTCGTCAACAAGCTCGACCGCAACAGCTCCGCGCTGCTCGGCTCGGCCACCGGCAACGCCGCGTCCCGGAACGGCCGCTACGGCCGCGAGATCATCGGCATGGCCAAGCGGCACACCGTCGCCCAGGAGTACGTCCCCCACGTCCGCACCAACGAGAAGCGCGTCATCATCGCGGGCGACACCCCCGTCTCGGGCTTCCTGCGCTTCCACCCGGAACACGACCACCGCTCCAACGCCACCCTCGGCGCCCGCTTCGAGGCGCTGGAGCTGACCCCGGAGGAGGAGGACTTCGTCCGCCTGCTCGGCAAGCGGATGACGGACCTCGGCATCTTCTACTCGGGCATCGACATGGCGTACCCGTACGTCATCGAGGTGAACATGGTGAACCCCGGCGGACTGAGCTACCACACGCTCGCCACCGGGGAGGACACCTCGTCCGCGGCGGTCAACGCGGTACTGGAGTCCCTCCGCGCGGCCGGAAAGCTGCGCTGACCGGGGGCCCGTACGCGCGGAAGCGGCCCGCCCCCCGGGGGGCGGGCCGCTGCTCACGCGGTCCTCATGCGCTGCTCACCGTCCGCGCCGTGCGGGCCGGACCGCCGCGGTCTACCAGCCGCCCGCGCCGATCTCCCTGCGCTCGCCCAGGCCCGACCCGGTGCCCGGGTAGAGGAAGAGCTTGCCGGTGGAGTTCTGGACGGCGACCAGGTCGTCCGACGGGCTGTTGTTGAACAGGTCGCCGCCGATCAGGTCGGACATGCCGTTCCAGCCGCCCGAGCCGATCAGGATGCGCGGGCTCAGGTACCCGCGGTCACCCGGGTACAGGAACAGCCTGCCCGTCGACTTCTCGACCGCGACGAGGTCCTGGCGGCCGCTGTTGTTCAGGTCCATGCCGGTCAGGTTCGTCATGCCGTTCCAGCCGCCCGAGCCGATCTCCTTGCGGGCGCCGAGGCCGGAGCCGGTGCCCGGGTAGAGCCACAGCTTGCCCGTCGCCTTCTCGACCGCCGCGAGGTCCGCGACGCCGTCGCCGTTGAGGTTCAGCGCGGTCAGGTTCGCCATGCCGTTCCAGCCGCCGGAGCCGATCAGGACGCGTTCCGAGCCGCTCGAGATCGTCGAGTTGTCCCTGCCCTTGTAGAGCCACAGCTTGCCGGTGGACTCCTCGACGGCGACGATGTCGTCCTTGCCGTCCTTGTTGAAGTCGCCGCCCGTCAGGTTCGACATGCCGTTCCAGCCGCCGGCGCCGAGCAGGACACGGGACGAGCCGCCGGCGATCGTGCCGTTGCCGTTGCCCTTGTACATCCACAGCTTGCCCGTGGAGTTCTCCACCGCGACGACGTCGAGGACGTTGTCGCCGTTGAGGTCGGCGGACGCCAGGTCGTTCATGCCCTTGTCGGTCGGGTCGCCGGGCGGGGCCGGGATGACCGGCGGCTCCTCCGTGGTGCCGCAGTTCTTGCTGGTCTGCGTCCGGTCCGGGTAGAACGCGGCGCCGTTGAACGTGGGCCGCTGGTCGGTGCGGTTCAGGCGCTGCTCGTAGTGCAGGTGGGCGCCGGTGGAGTTGCCCGTGCTGCCGACGGCGCCGATCTGCTGGCCGGCCTTGACGGAGGCGCCGTCCGAGACGGCGAAGCTGCTCAGGTGGGCGTAGACCGTGCTCCAGCCGCCGCCGTGGTCGATGACGACGTACTTGCCGTAGCTGCGGCCGCCGAGGTCGCGCACCGTGGCCTTGCCGTCGGCGCTCGCCACGACCGGGGAGCCGTACGTGGAGCCGCCCTGGGTGAAGTCGAGGGCGTAGTACGAGGGGCTGTGGCCGGAGCGGGAGCGGCCGGTCCAGGACTCGTTGCACTTGAACGGCATCTGGAACTTCGGGCGTTCGGCGGAGGCGAAGGTGGACATCGGGCCGACGTCGTACGTGGCCGGCAGGCCCATCTCGGAGACGGTCAGCTCGTCGAGGTCGCCGTGGAAGTCGGTGTCCTCGGCGGCGTTGGCGCCGCTGACGGTGAGGGTGGTGGCGGCGATGGTCGCGCAGAGCAGACCGGTCGCGATGCGGACTCGCCTGGGCGTGAACTTCTTGATCATTTCGGTGTCGTCGTCCAAACCGGCCCTGGGGCCGAGAGAAGGGGAGGTCGGGGGCCGCCGCACCGCGCGGGGCGCGGCGGCGGGCGCGCCGCGGCCGCGGGGCGGCCGGGG
>NZ_RPSE01000040.1:0-29553 GCF_003949955.1 Streptomyces sp. WAC05292 | reverse complement strand
GGCGAGGGGCTTGGAGAAGGTGGCTGTCACGGGGTCCCGTCTCCTCTGTGAGGGATGAAGCGGCGGGAATCAGCGGAAAACAGTCGTCTGCGGTCGAATGCGGTCGCCGTTCGACGCGGACGTCGACGGCAGTCTCAACACTCAGTAAATGAAAGGTAATGCTGAGTAAAGCACTGCGGAAGGTAATACGGGCAAACGGCCTAGAGATTCCCCCTCCCTGCTGAATAAGCATTTTTTACGGCTTGTCACACCATCTCCGGGTCGCACGGCGTGGGACGTTGCGGTCCGGAAGCGAAATCCTGCGAGGCAAGCGAGGAGAGGTGGACGGATGATCGCCGCCACGAAGAAGACCGCCGGCGGCCTGGTCGCCATGGCGCTGGTGCTGGGCGCCGCCGGGTGCAGCGGTTCGGAGTCCGCCGGCCCCTCCCGCGGTCCGGGGGGGAAGAAGGGCGCGGCCGCGCCGGAGGCTCCCGGCAGCGTCAACCGGCCGATCGGCGACGGCTCGACCGCGTACACCGGCCCGCAGCCCCATGTGGTCGCGCAGCGGCGGATGAAGCCCGGCGAGAAGCCCCCGCAGTTCGTGGTCTTCTCCTGGGACGGAGCAGGCGAGGACAGCCAGAAGCTCTTCTCGCACTTCCGCGAGGTCGGCAAGAAGTACAACGCCCGGATGACGTACTTCCTCTCGGGCGTGTACATGCTCCCGGAGGAGAAACGTTCCCTCTATGTGGCGCCGCAGCACGAGCCCGGCCGCTCCGACATCGGCTTCGGCGACCTCCAGGGCATCAAGGACACCGCCGCCCAGATCCGCGCCGCCTGGCTGGAGGGCAACGAGATCGGCACCCACTTCAACGGGCACTTCTGCGGCCCCGACGGGGGCGTCGGCACCTGGTCCGTCGAGGAGTGGAAGAGCGAGATCAACCAGGCCAAGTCCTTCGTCAAGAACTGGAAGACCAACTCCGGCCTGAAGGACGCGGCGGCGCTGCCGTTCGACTACGACAAGGAGCTCATCGGCGCCCGCACCCCCTGCCTGGAAGGACAGAAGAACTTCATGCTCGCCGCCAAGGGCATGGGCTTCCGCTATGACTCCAGCGGCATCTCCAAGCAGGTCTGGCCCAAGAAGGCGGAGGGCCTCTGGGACATCCCGCTCCAGCTCGTGCCCCTGCCCGGCCGCGCCTTCGAGACGCTGAGCATGGACTACAACTACCTCGTGAACCAGTCCGGGACGACGACCCAGGGCGACCCCTCGCAGCACGTCTACTGGGGCAACCAGATGCGCGACGGCCTCCTCCAGGCCTTCGAACGCGCCTACCAGGGCAACCGCGCCCCGCTGATCATCGGCAACCACTTCGAGTCCTGGAACGGCGGCACGTACATGCGGGCCGTCGAGGAGACCATCAAGGGCACCTGCACCCGCCCCGAGGTCCGCTGCGTGCCGTTCCGCGAGCTGGTCGACTGGCTCGACGCCCAGGACCCCGAGGTCCTGGAGCGGATGCGGACCCTCGGCGTGGGCGAGGCCCCCAAGGAGGGCTGGGAGAAGTTCCTGGCGGCCGCGCCCGCCTCCCCGTCCGCCGGAGCCGCGGTCAAGCCGGCAGCGGGGCCTGCCGCAGGGGAAGCGGCGCAGGACTGAGCAGGTCCGCCGCCGCGGGCCCGTCGCCGGAGCCCTCGTGCAGGACGAAACCGGGGTCGACCTGGGCCGCCAGGTCGAGCCCGGTCCTGGCGTTGCCCCAGCTCTGCGCGTTGCGCAGGTGGAAGTGCACCATCTGCGCCGTGTAGCGCTCCCAGTCGCGCAGGGCGTACGAGGCATCGGCCGCCTCCCTGATCGCCCCCAGGGCCCGCCGGCTGTCCTCCTCCAGCAGCGCGAAGGGCGCCGGGCGGCCCTTCTCCATCGCCCGCACCCAGTCCGAGTGCCCGACCGCCACCAGCAGGTCCTCGCCCACCTCGTCCCGCAGGAACGCCAGGTCGTCCTCGCCCTGCACCTTGTTCCCCACGACCCTCAGCGCCACCCCGAAGTCCCGCGCGTACTCCTTGTACTGGCGGTAGACGGAGACGCCCTTGCGGGTCGGCTCGGCGACCAGGAAGGTCATGTCGAAACGGGTGAACAGGCCGGACGCGAAGGAGTCCGAGCCGGCGGTCATGTCCACCACCACGTACTCGCCCGGCCCGTCGACCAGGTGGTTGAGGCACAGCTCCACCGCCCCGACCTTCGAGTGGTAGCAGGCGACCCCCAGGTCCGATTCGGTGAACGGGCCCGTGGCCATCAGCCGTACGGCCCCGCCGTCGAGCGGCACCTCCCGCGCGCACGCCGCGTAGACAGGGTTGTCCTCGGTGACGCGCAGCAGGCGCGATCCGGTGCCGGGAGGTGTCGTCTTGATCATCGAATCGGCCGACGCGATCCGCGGGTTGGAGCCGCGCAGGTACTCCTTGACGAGGGGCAGGTGCGCGCCGAGCGCGGGGAGGGCGGCGGCCTGCGCGTCGTCGAGGCCGAGGGCGGCGCCGAGGTGCTGGTTGATGTCCGCGTCGACGGCGACGACGGGCGCGCCCGCCGCGGCGAGGTGGCGGATGAACAGGGAGGACAGGGTGGTCTTGCCGCTGCCTCCCTTTCCGACGAAAGCGATCTTCATGTTCACGAAGGGTAGCCGCTCGATCGCAGCGGGTGCTGCGGGTGAGTGGGGAAGACCACTCCAAGGAGGGGTCGGTGGCACGGCCCGGCAGTGCGTAGGCTCCCTACCTATGAGTAGCGCTGCCGACCCGCTGGCCGCCCTGGGCACCCTGCCGGGCGTCACCGAAGCCGTGGATTCCGTACGCAAGGCCGTGGACCGGGTCTACGGGCACCGCGTCATGCGCCGGCGCAGCGGCGAGATCGCCTCCGAGGCCGCCCTGCGCGGCGCCCGCGCCACTGCCGCCCTGTCCGGGGCGGACTGGGCACTGGAGGAGGTGCGCCGCCGCACCGACTTCAGTGCGGACGCGGAGGCGCGCACGGTCGGCGCCGCCCTGCGGCTCACCGCGGAGGCGGGCCAACTCCTCAGCATCTGGCGCCAGTCGCCGCTGCGGGTGCTCGCCCGCCTGCACCTGGTTGCGGTGGGCTCCACGGCCGACGGCGACGCCGTGGGCCGCCCCCGCCTGGCCGGGGAGCCGGTGGACGAGCCCCTGGTCGCGCAGCCGCTGCCGTCGGCCGACGAGGTCGCGGGCCGGCTGGACGGCCTGTCCCGGCTGGTCCTCGCCGGGAGCTCCGCCCCCGCGCTGGTGATGGCGGCGGTGGTGCACGGCGAACTGCTGGCGCTGCGCCCCTTCGCCTCCCACAACGGGCTGGTGGCGCGGACCGCCGAGCGGATCGTGCTGATCAACAGCGGTCTGGATCCGAAGGCCGTCTGCCCTGCCGAGGTCGGCCACGCCGAACAGGGGCGGGACGCCTACCTGGAGGCCTTCGAGGGCTACCTGTCGGGCACGCCCGAGGGCATGGGCAGCTGGATCGCGCACTGCGGCCGGGCGGTCGAGCTGGGCGTCCGGGAGTCGACGGCGGTGTGCGAGGCGCTCCAGCGCGGCGCGGCCTGAGGGCGTCGGCGGGGGCCGGGTGCCGAGGGCCCGCCCGTCCGGGGCCCGTGCGCACGGGTTGCGGCGACACCGTCCTGCTGTGGTGTCGCCGCTGGCACTCCCGCCGGGTTACCAAGCGTCCTCGATATGTGCCCATCAGGTCGGGGTCTTTGCCCGGTTACCTGGTGCGGCTGGCCCGTAATCGACGGGTCGACGTCGCGTGGGTGCTCGGCGTTCGTGCATTCGGTCCGTGGGCCTTACTGCGTTCTTAAAGATGATCCTCTCGGATGTTCTTCGGTCTCGCGGGCCGTGACTCCTTTGTACTCCGCTTCCGGGATAAGTGGAACCCCTGACTGCTTTTTTTACTTTTCGGGACGCACGGGGTGTCCGGGGGTGAAACGGGCAACCGTATGCCGGCGGGCCGGCCCGGGGCCGCGGCGCGTGCGGCGGGGCTCAGGCGCCGGCTGCCGCTGCGGCCAGGGCGCCGGCCTTGCGGCGGCTCGCGTACCAGACCAGGCCGGCGGTGGCGGCTGCCGCACCGACGGCCGCGGCGGCGACCAGGGCCGGACGCGCGGGCATGGAGAACCCGGGCAGCCGCTGCTTGAGCCGCACCGGCCGGTTGAAGACCAGGACCGGCCACTCGCGGGCCGCCGCTTCGCGCCGCAGTGCCCGGTCGGGGTTGACCGCGTGCGGGTGGCCGACCGCCTCCAGCATCGGGACGTCGGTGATCGAGTCGCTGTACGCGTAGCAGCGGGAGAGGTCGTAGCCCTCGGACTCGGCGAGCTCCCGCACCGCCTCCGCCTTGGTGGGCCCGTACGCGTAGTACTCGATGTCGCCGGTGAAGCAGCCGTCCTCGCCGATCACCATGCGCGTGGCGACGACCCGGTCGGCGCCGAGCATCTCGCCGATCGGCTCGACGACCTCCGCCCCGGACGTCGAGACGATCACCACGTCGCGGCCGGCCGTGTGGTGGGCCTCGATGAGGGACGCGGCCTCGTCGTAGATCAGCGGGTCGATCAGGTCGTGCAGGGTCTCCGCGACGATCTCCCGCACCTGCTGCACGTTCCACCCCTTGCACAGGGCGGACAGGTACTCCCGCATGCGCTCCATCTGGTCGTGGTCGGCGCCGCCGACCAGGTAGATGAACTGGGTGTAGGCGGTGCGCAGCACGGCCCGGCGGTTGATCAGACCGCCGTGGTAGAACGACTTGCTGAACGTCAGCGTGCTGGACTTCGCAATGACCGTCTTGTCCAGGTCGAAGAAGGCTGCGGTGCGGGGCGACGAGTGCGGCAAGGGCTGGATTTCCACGCCCCGAGCATATGCGCCCACCATTCGGCGTAAGGTGTGGCGCGTGGGTTTGCCTGAGAAGCCTCTCGGGTACACCATGGAAGTCACGGATCGTTCGCGACCGTGCTAACCCGGTCTGGCTCCTCCCCCCCCGAGTCGGACCGTGGGGACGACCCCCGCTCTCCCCCCCGGCGGGGGTCGTCGCATGTCCGGACGCGGTTCGCGTCCCTTCCGCCGGTCTCCACCGCTCACTGCCGCCCCCTGCCCCTCGTGCCGGGGCGGCGCGGTGCCGGCCCCCACCCCTCTGGACTCGTCACGGTGCGTGATGGTTCCGCAGCGCTGGGGAACCCACCTGCGAGGGTGACGGAGTTATTCACAAGGCTCCCGTTGTCCACGGTTTTCGAGCAAGATCCACTTCTTTTTCCCGATCGCTGCACGGTGATTGCGGGCCGCGAAGTACGCGGCGCCGGGATTTGCAGCGAGAAGGGGCCGGAGATCGTGGCTGGATCGAAGACGTGCAAAGTGCCGAACCGGGTCGGGGCAGGCGGAATCCGGACGGCGGAACCCCCCGCCGGGGCGGTGCCGCCGGGCGGGCGCCCACTGATCATCACCGAAGACCCGTTGCTCCTGGACGACCTGCTGCGGCTGTGCGCCGCCGCGGGGGCCGAGCCGTACGTGCACCACGGGCTGCCGGCGCCAAACGGAAGCGGAGCCGGCCGCGCCGCCGCGCCACCCGGCACCGGCTGGGAGGCGGCACCCCTCGTCCTCGTCGGGGACGACGCGGCCCGCAGGGTCCGCGGAGCCCCGCGGCGCGGCGGTGTCCTCCTCGTCGGCCGGGAGGCGGCCGAGGACGACCCGGCGGTGTGGCAGCGGGCGGTGGAGATCGGCGCGGAGGAGGTCCTGCGGCTCCCCGGAGCCGAGAGCCGTCTCGTCGACCGCATCGCCGACGTGGCGGAGGGAGCCGGCCGAAGCGCCCTCGCCGTCGGGGTCATCGGCGGCAGCGGCGGCGCCGGAGCGTCCACCCTCGCCTGCGCCCTGGCCGTCCGCGCCGCGCGGGCCGGGGAGCGGACCGTCCTCATCGACGGAGACCCCCTCGGCGGCGGGCTGGACGTCCTGCTCGGCGGCGAGAGCACCGCAGGCCTGCGCTGGCCCGACCTCGCGGGCTCCCGCGGCCGGGTCGGCGCCGGAGCCCTGGAGGAGTCGCTGCCCGAACTGCACGCGCTGCGCGTGCTCAGCTGGGACCGCGGCGAGCGGGTGCCGGTGCCGCCGGCCGCGGTGCGCTCGGTCGTGGCCGCCGCCCGCCGGCGCGGCGGGGTGGTCGTCGTCGACCTGCCGCGCCGCGTCGACGAGGCGGTCGCCGAAGCCCTGGCGCAGCTCGACCTCGTCCTGCTGGTCGTCCCCGGCGAGCTGCGTGCGGTCGCCGCCGCCGGCCGGGTCGCCGCAGGCGTGCGCCTCGCCGCCCGGGACGTCCGCGTGGTCGTACGGGGCCGCTGCTCCGGCGGGCTCGACGCCGAAGCGGTGGCCGGGCTGCTGGGCGCGCCGCTCGCCGGCGAGGTGCCGGTCGAGGTGGGCCTGCCGGGCCGCGTCGCCGAGGGCGAGCCGCCCGGGGCGCACGGCCGCGGGCCGCTCGCCCGCTTCTGCGACGGCTTCTGGCGGCGGGCCCTGGGCCCCGTACCCGACCGGGAGGTGACGGCATGAGCGCGGTGCTCCTGGAGGCGGTGCGCCAGCGGCTCGCCGAAACGGGCGCCGAACCGACCCCGGCCCGGGTGGCGGCGGCCCTGCGGGCCCAGGGCCGGCTCCTCGGCGACGCCGAAGTGCTCGGTGTCGCCGCCCAGTTGCGGTCCGAGCTCGTCGGCGCGGGGCCCCTGGAGGCGCTTCTCGCCGACCCCGCCGTCACCGACGTGCTGGTGGCCGCTCCCGACCGGGTGTGGGTCGACCGGGGCGGAGGGCTCGAACTGACCGCCGTCACCTTCCCCGACGCGGACGCCGTCCGGCGGCTCGCCCAGCGGCTGGCCGCGGTCGCGGGGCGGCGCCTCGACGACGCCCGCCCGTGGGTCGACGCCCGCATGCCCGACGGCACCCGGCTGCACGCGGTGCTGCCCCCGGTCGCCGTCGGCTCCGCATGCCTCTCCCTGCGCGTGGTCCGGCCGCGGGCCTTCACCCTGGACGAGCTCGTCGAGGCGGGGACCCTGCCGCCCGGCGGACAGCACCTCTTCCACGACGTCATCGGCGCGCGGCTGTCCTTCCTGGTCTCCGGCGGCACCGGAACCGGCAAGACCACCCTGCTCAGCGCCCTGCTCGGGCACGTCGGCCCGGGGGAGCGGATCGTCCTCGCCGAGGATTCGGCCGAGCTGCGCCCCGACCACCCGCACGTGGTGCGGCTGGAGACGCGGCCCGCCAACCAGGAGGGGGCGGGGCTCGTCACCCTGGCCGACCTGGTCCGGCAGGCTCTGCGGATGAGGCCGGACCGGCTCGTCGTCGGCGAGGTCAGGGGCGCCGAGGTCACCGACCTGCTGGCAGCCCTGAACACCGGTCACGAGGGTGGCTGCGGGACTGTCCACGCCAATGCGGCGGCGCACGTCCCGGCCCGCCTCGAAGCGCTGGGTACCGCCGCCGGACTCGACCGGGCCGCCCTGCACAGCCAGTTGGCGGCCGCCCTCACGCTCGTGGTCCACCTGGTCAGGGAGCGGGGCGGGCGGCGCCGGGTGGCCGAGGTGCACGTACTGGAGCGGGACGCCGCCGGCCTGGTCGTCACGGCGCCCGCGCTGCGCTGGTCCCCCCGCGGTTTCGTGCGGGAGCAGGGGTGGGAGCGGCTGGGGCCGCTTCTGGGAGGTGCGCGGTGAGCGCCGCGGCGGCGGTGCCCGTGCCGGTGTTCGCCGGGGTGCTCTGCGCGGCCGCGGCCGTCTGGGCGCTGGCCGGCGGGGAGCGGGCTGCCCGCCGCGCCCGGGCCGTCGCGGCCGGGGGCGGCGCCGAGCCGCGCCTGCCGGGGCGCGGGCAGGTGTGGGCGGCCGCGGTCCGGGTGCAGGCCCGGCGCCGGCGGGAGTGGGCCGGCCTCGGCGCCGGGCTGGTGCTCGCGCTGATCGGCGCGTCGGTGGTCCCGCTGGCGGCGGGCGCGGCGTCGGTGCCGCTGCTGCGGCGCTGGCTGCGCGCGCGGCAGCGGCAGCGGGAGCGGTCCGCGCGCCGGGCCGAGGTCATCGCCCTGTGCGGGGCCGCCGTGGGTGAGCTGCGGGCCGGAGCCCAGCCGGGTCAGGCGCTCACCGCGGCGCTGCGCAGGTCGGCCCTCGGACCCGGGGCGCCCGGGCCGGCGGAGACGGCGGTGCTGGCGGCAGCGGCGTTCGGCGGGGACGTGCCGGCGGCCCTGCGGGAGGCGGCCCGGGAGCCGGGAGCGGAGGGGCTGGCCGGCATGGCGGCCTGCTGGCGGATCTCGGTGGACGGCGGTGCGGGCCTGGCCGCCGGCCTGGACCGGCTGGAGGGGGCCCTGCGCGCCGAGCGGGACCGGCAGGAGTCGCTGCGGGCCCAGCTGGCCGGAGCCAGGTCGACCACGGCCGTGCTCGCCCTGCTGCCGCTCGTCGGGCTGCTGATCGGCTCGGGGCTGGGGGCGGACCCGCTGCGGGTGCTGCTGCACACCCACGTCGGCTGGGGGTGCCTGGTCGCGGGGAGTCTGCTGGAGGGGCTGGGGCTGCTGTGGTGCGGCCGCATCGTGCGGGAGGCGGAGCGGTGACGGGCGCGCTGGCCGTCCACAGGCTGGGGACAGTGCTCTGCCTTGCGTCCGCTCTGCTGTGCGCGGCCGCGGCGGTCGCCGAGAGGCTCCGGATACGGGCCGCCCGGCGCAGAACGGCCTCCGTGCTGGCGCTGCCGCCGGTCCGGCGGCGGCCCCTCCCGGGACCGCGGGTTCGGAGCGCCGCTGCCGCGTGGGCGGTCCCGGCCGCGGTACTGGCCGCGGTCTGGCTGCTCGTCGGCGGCCCGGTCGGCGCGCCGGCGGGCTGCGCGGCGGCCCTCGCGGTACGGCGGCTGCGGCGCCGGCCCCGGCCGGATCCTGCCGGGGCGGTGGATCCGCGGGAGGTGGAGCGCCGGCTGCCGTTCGCCGCGGACCTGCTGGCGGCCTGCCTGGCGGCCGGGGCCGGGCCGGTGCAGGCCGCGGAGGCGGTCGGCGAGTCGTTGGGCGGGCCCGTCGGCGAGGCGCTGGCGCTGGCCGGTGCGGAGGTGCGGCTCGGCGGTGAACCCGGCGCCGCGTGGGGCAGGTTGGCCCGGATACCCGGTGCGGCCCCGCTCGCGCAGTGCCTGGAGCGGGCCTCCCGCACGGGGGCGCCGGCCGCCGGGCAGGCCGCCCGCCTGGCGGGCGCGCTGCGCGAGGAGCGCGCCCGGTCGGCGCAGGCCCGGGCGCAGCGCGCCGCGGTCCTCGTCAGCGCTCCGGTGGGGCTGTGCTTCCTTCCCGCGTTCCTGGCGGTGGGGGTCGCCCCGGTCGTCATCGGAATGGCGGCCGGTCTGCTCTCCGCCCGCTGAAAAGTAATCAGAAGTGGCGGGTGGGGCGCAAAAGAAGCTGAGAGAACGTCAGTGAACGTATTTCCACAGGAGGTTGCCGTGAAGATGATCTGGTTTCGTGTGCGGGCCGTGATCGGCGGGCGTGCCGGCGATGCGGGGATGTCGACATCGGAATACGCCATGGGAACGATCGCGGCGTGTGCGTTCGCCGCGGTCCTGTACAAGGTGGTGACGAGCGACGTGGTCTCCACGGCGCTCCAGTCGACCATCGGAAAGGCACTCGATGTGCCTTTCTGAGGAAAAGCCGCGGCCGGCTCCGGCCCGGCCGCGCGACGGCGGATTCGCCACCGCGGAGGCGGCTCTGGTGATTCCGGCCCTGGTGCTGTTCGCCGCCCTCCTGGTGTGGGCGCTGATGGCGGCGGCCGCGCAGATCCGCTGCGTGGACGCGGCCCGGGTCGGTGCCCGGGCCGCGGCCCGCTCCGAGCCGGGGCAGGACGCGGCCGCGGCGGCCCGGTCGGCCGCCCCGGCCGGAGCCGAGGTGGTGATCGAACGCAGGGGCGACCTGTGGCACGTTCGGGTGGAGGCGCCCGCTCCGGGGCCGGCCGGGCTGCAGGTGCGGCTCGGGGCCCGGGCGGCAGCGCTGGCCGAGGACAGCGTGGGGCCGCCGCCATGAGGGGCGACAGGGGTTCGGCGACCGTGTGGGCGGCCCTCGTGGCCACCGCCCTGGGGGCGGTGTTCGGCGGGGTGCTCCTGCTCGGCCAGGCGGTGGCCGCCCGCCACCGCGCGGCGGCGGCCGCCGACCTCGGGGCGCTCGCCGCGGCCGCCACCTGGGCCCGCGGTCCCGAGGCCGCGTGCGCCGCCGCCCGGCGCGTGGCTGCGGCGCAGGGCGCCTCCGTCGCCGCCTGCCTCCTCCACGGGGAGGTGGCAGAGGTGGCGGCCCGCCCCGCCGCGGGCCCCTTCACCCCGGTGATCAGTGCCCGCGCGGGCCCGTCCTCCGCCGGGGACGCGCCCCCTGCGGCCTGGCTGGAGTCGTACGGCTCAGGGGGCGGGCCGGTGCGGGCCGGGTCCGGCGGCGTTGGGGGCGTGGGTGAGGAGGCGGGTCAGGAGGCGGATCGCGCCGCGCTTGTGGAGCGGGTCGTTGCCGTTGCCGCACTTCGGGGACTGGATGCAGGAGGGGCAGCCCGCCTCGCACTCGCAGGCGGCGATCGCGTCGCGGGTCGCCGTCAGCCAGGCGCGGGCCGTGTGGAAGGCCCGCTCCGCGAAGCCGGCGCCCCCGGGGTGGCCGTCGTAGACGAACACGGTCGGCAGGAGGGTGTCCGGGTGCAGGGGGACGGAGACGCCGCCGATGTCCCAGCGGTCGCAGGTCGCGAACAGCGGCAGCAGGCCGATGGAGGCGTGCTCGGCGGCGTGCAGGGCCCCGCCCAGGATCTCCGGGGAGATCCCGGCCTCGTCCAGCTGGTCCTCGGTGACGGTCCACCACACGGCGCGGGTGCGCAGGGTGCGCGGCGGCAGGTCCAGCCTGGCCTCGCCGAGGACCTCGCCGGTGATCAGCTTGCGGCGCAGGTAGGACACCACCTGGTTGGTGACCTCCACCGAGCCGTAGCAGAGCCGGGCGTCCCCCCAGGGGATCTCGGCGTCGGTCTCCAGCACGGAGACGGCGGTGGTGTCGCGGGCGGTCGTCGAGAAGGGCGGGTCGGCCTCCTCGACGAGGGCGACGGAGTCCTCCAGGTCGAGGTGCCGCACCAGATAGGTGCGGCCCTGGTGGAGGTGGACGGCGCCGTCGTGGACGGCGGTGTGGGCCGCGGACTCGTCCACCGTGCCCAGCAGCCGCCCCGTGGCGGCCTCCACGATCTGCACCGGGCGGCCGCCCCCGCCCCGGATGTCCGCCAGGTCCGCGGCCCGCTCCCGGCGCGTCCAGTGCCAGGCCGTGGCCCGCCGGCGCAGCAGCTTCGCCGCCTCCAGTTGCGGTACGAGCTCCCGGGCGGCCGGGCCGAACAGCGGGAGGTCCGCCTCCGTCAGCGGGGCCTCCGCGGCGGCCGCGCACAGGTGAGGCGCCAGGACGTACGGGTTGTCCGGGTCCAGGACGGTGGCCTCCACCGGCTGCCTAAAGAGGGCCTCCGGATGGTGCACCAGGTAGGTGTCGAGCGGGTCGTCGCGGGCGATCAGCACGGCCAGGGCGCCCTGGCCGGAGCGGCCGGCCCGGCCCGCCTGCTGCCACAGCGAAGCCCGGGTCCCCGGATAGCCGGTGATCAGGACCGCGTCGAGCCCGGACACGTCCACGCCCAGCTCCAGGGCCGTCGTCGCGGCCAGGCCCAGCAGCTCACCGGAGTGCAGGGCCGCCTCCAGGGCCCGCCGCTCCTCCGGCAGGTAGCCGCCGCGGTAGGCGGCCACCCGCCCGGGCAGCGACCGGTCGACCTCGGCGAGCCGCTCCTGCGCGATCACCGAGATCAGCTCGGCGCCCCGCCTGGACCGGACGAACGCCACCGTCCGGACCCCCTGCACGACGAGGTCGGTCAGCAGGTCGGCGGTCTCGGCCGTGGCCGTGCGCCGCACCGGGGCCCCCCGCTCGCCCCGCAGGTCGGTCAGCGGCGGCTCCCACAGCGCGAAGACGACCTCGCCCCGCGGGGAGGCGTCGTCGGTGACCTCGCGGACCGGCAGGCCCGTCAGGCGCGACGCGGCGGCCGCCGGGTCGCTCGCGGTGGCGGACGCCAGCAGGAACACCGGATCGGCGCCGTAGCGGGCGCACAGCCGCCGCAGCCGGCGCAGCACCTGGGCCACGTGCGAGCCGAAGACGCCCCGGTAGGTGTGGCACTCGTCGACCACGACGTAGCGCAGGGCGCGCAGGAAGGAGGACCAGCGGGCGTGGCCCGGCAGGATCCCGCGGTGCAGCATGTCGGGGTTGGTCAGGACGTAGTTCGCGTACTGGCGCACCCATTCGCGTTCTTCCACCGGCGTGTCGCCGTCGTACACGGCGGGGCGGACCGAGGTGCCCAGCGGCGCCGCCAGTTCGCGCACGGCGCGCCGCTGGTCGGCGGCCAGCGCCTTCGTCGGGGCCAGGTACAGGGCGGTCGCGCCCCGCCCGTTCGGGGCCTCCGAGCCGTCCGCGAGCGCGGACAGCACCGGCGCCAGGTAGGCCAGCGACTTGCCGGAGGCCGTCCCGGTGGCGACCACCACGGACTCGCCGTCCAGGGCGTGCTCCGCGGCCGCCGCCTGGTGCGCCCAGGGATGCTCGACACCCGCGGAGCGGATCGCGGCCACGACATCCGTTCGGATGCGGTCGGGCCACACTGCATGACGGCCCTCCCGAGGGGGCAAGTGCTCCGTATGAGTGATGCGTGCAGCCCTGTACGGCCCCCGTGACAGGCGGTCCAGGACCGTGCCGGGAGCGGGTTTCGGGTCCCCGGACGCCGTATGGCGACCGGGGCGGTGAGTATTGGCCATTGGAACCGAGTGTGTCACCGGCGTGCAGGACAATGGACGGAAGGCGTCGTGCGCGCCTGCCGGTAAGTGGTTGAATGCCATCGCGGCAGCCAATCTCTCCCCCGCCCGCGGGTGGGGGAGGCCCCTGGGGGGCGCCGCTCGATAGCAAGGTGCTGGAGGATCCGTGGACCTGTCCCTGTCGACTCGCACTGTCGGCGACCGCACGGTCGTGGAGGTCGGTGGCGAGATTGATGTGTATACCGCGCCCAAGCTGCGCGAGCAGTTGGTCGAGTTGGTGAACGACGGCAGCTACCACCTGGTTGTCGACATGGAGCGGGTGGACTTCCTCGACTCCACCGGCCTCGGTGTGCTCGTCGGCGGCCTCAAGCGCGTCCGCGCGCACGAGGGCTCGCTGCGGCTGGTCTGCAACCAGGAGCGCATCCTGAAGATCTTCCGCATCACGGGTCTGACCAAGGTGTTCCCGATCCACACGACGGTGGAGGACGCCGTCGCCGCCACCGACTGACGTCCGTCCCCGCCCCCGGGCGCGGCCGTACGCCGGCCCGGGCAGCGGGGGCGCCGGAGAGAAGCGGGGGCGCGGGCCGCGGGCGGCCCGGGCCCTCCGCAAGGCACGCCCAGTCCGAGGGGGACGCAATGGCCACCGTTGAACTCCGCTTCAGCGCCCAGCCCGAGCACGTCCGCACGGCCCGCCTGGTCGCGGCCGCCGTCGCGCGGCGGGTCGGCGTGGACGAAGCCGTGCTCGACGAGGTCCGCCTCGCCGTGGGCGAGGCCTGCTCGCGCGCCGTCGGACTGCACCTGAGCAACGGGCTCACCGCCCCCGTCCGGGTGGTGCTCACCGAGGAGGAGAAGTCCTTCTCCATCGAGGTCGGCGACGAGGTGCCCGGCCCGTCCGGCGGGACCGTGCCGGGTCTGCAGGCGGCCCTCGACCCGGACGGCGACACGGAGGACGAGATGGGGCTCGCGGTGATCAGCGGTCTCGTCGACGACGTCGAAGTGATCAGTGGCGAGGCCGGCGGCACCATCCGCATGAGCTGGCCCGTCTCGGGACCGGGCGAAGGCGAACTCCCTTAGCCGGTACTCCCAGAGTATTTTTGGATCTTATTCGAGGCCCTGCCGAGCAGGGCCTTTTCTCTTGCCCGGACCGTTATTCCCGATCAATGACCAGGCGTCAATGCCTTTGCCCCATTACCTCTTTCGAGGGTAATGGAGTGACGCGATCTATTGGTGGGGTGCAAGAGCAGGCCAATTCCGTTTCCCGTGCACTGTTTTGATGCGGAAGAGGTCCCTACAATCCGTCCACATCTTGAGCTCATCACGTCAAGGAGGACGAATGACGGGGCTCTTCACCCCCAACGCGCCGGACGGCACCGCCGATCTGGCAGCCGCCGTACTCACCGAGGACAACCGGCTCATCGTCATGGTGATCGCGGCCGTGGCAATTGCCGCACTCGTCGTCGCGCAGGTCCTGGTCCGCCAGGTCCTTTCCGCCGACGAGGGAACCGACAGCATGAAGAAGATCGCCGCGGCGGTCCAGGAAGGCGCCAACGCCTACCTCGGCCGGCAGCTGCGCACCCTCGGGATCTTCGCCGTCGTCGTGTTCTTCCTGCTCTTCCTGCTGCCCGCCGACGACTGGGGCCAGCGGGCGGGCCGCTCCGCCTTCTTCCTCGTCGGCGCCCTCTTCTCGGCGATCACCGGCTACATCGGCATGCGCCTCGCCGTCCGGGCCAACGTCCGCGTCGCCGCCGCCGCACGCGAGGCCACTCCGGCCGAGGGCGAGCCCGCCAAGGACCTGACCGAGGTCTCCCACCGGGCGATGCGGATCGCGTTCCGCACCGGCGGCGTCGTCGGCATGTTCACCGTCGGCCTCGGCCTGCTCGGCGCCTCCTGCGTCGTCCTGGTGTACGCCGCCGACGCCCCCAAGGTCCTGGAGGGCTTCGGCCTCGGCGCCGCCCTGATCGCGATGTTCATGCGCGTCGGCGGCGGCATCTTCACCAAGGCCGCCGACGTCGGCGCCGACCTGGTCGGCAAGGTCGAGCAGGGCATTCCGGAGGACGACCCGCGCAATGCCGCGACCATCGCCGACAACGTGGGCGACAACGTCGGCGACTGCGCGGGCATGGCCGCCGACCTCTTCGAGTCCTACGCCGTCACCCTCGTGGCCGCGCTGATCCTCGGCAAGGCCGCCTTCGGCGACCTCGGCCTCGCCTTCCCGCTCATCGTCCCCGCCATCGGCGTCGTCACCGCGATGATCGGCATCTTCGCGGTCTCCCCGCGCCGCTCCGACCGCAGCGGCATGACCGCCATCAACCGCGGCTTCTTCATCTCCGCCGCGATCTCCCTGGCCCTGGTCGCCGCCGCCGTGTACGCGTACCTGCCGTCCTCGTACAAGGACCTCGCCGGCGTCGAGAACGCGGCGATCACCGGCCACTCCGGCGACCCCCGGATCCTGGCCCTGGTCGCCGTCGCCATCGGCATCGTCCTGGCCGCCCTGATCCAGCAGCTCACCGGCTACTTCACCGAGACCACCCGGCGCCCCGTCCGCGACATCGGCAAGTCCGCCCTGACCGGTCCGGCCACCGTCGTCCTCGCGGGCATCTCCGTCGGCCTGGAGTCCGCCGTCTACACGGCGCTCCTCATCGGCCTCGGCGTCTACGGCGCGTTCCTGCTCGGCGGCACCTCCATCATGCTCGCGCTCTTCGCGGTGGCCCTGGCGGGCACCGGCCTGCTCACCACCGTCGGCGTGATCGTCGCCATGGACACCTTCGGCCCCGTCTCCGACAACGCCCAGGGCATCGCCGAGATGTCCGGCGACGTCGAGGGCGCGGGCGCCCAGGTCCTGACCGACCTCGACGCCGTCGGCAACACCACCAAGGCCATCACCAAGGGCATCGCCATCGCCACCGCCGTGCTCGCCGCGGCCGCGCTGTTCGGCTCGTACAACGACGCCATCTCCACCGCGGTGAAGGAAGTCGGGGCGAAGGCCGGGGAGATGAACCTCAGCCTCGACATCGCCCAGCCCAACAACCTCGTCGGCCTCGTCCTCGGCGCCGCCGTGGTCTTCCTGTTCTCCGGCCTCGCCATCAACGCCGTGTCCCGCTCCGCCGGCTCCGTCGTCTACGAGGTGCGCCGCCAGTTCCGCGAGCACCCCGGGATCATGGACTACACGGAGAAGCCCGAGTACGGGCGCGTCGTCGACATCTGCACCAAGGACGCGCTGCGCGAGCTCGCCACGCCCGGCCTGCTCGCCGTCATGGCGCCCATCGCGGTCGGCTTCGTCCTCGGCGTCGGCGCGCTCGGCGCGTTCCTCGCGGGGGCCATCGGCTGCGGCACCCTGATGGCGGTGTTCCTCGCGAACTCGGGCGGGGCCTGGGACAACGCGAAGAAGCTCGTCGAGGACGGCCACCACGGCGGCAAGGGCAGCGACGCCCACGCCGCGACCGTCATCGGCGACACCGTCGGCGACCCGTTCAAGGACACCGCGGGCCCGGCCATCAACCCGCTGCTGAAGGTGATGAACCTGGTGGCACTGCTCATCGCGCCGGCCGTCGTGCAGTTCAGCTACGGCGCCGACACCAGCCCGACCGTCCGCGCGGTCGTCGCGGCCGTCGCGATCACCGTCATCGTCGCCGCGGTCTACGTCTCCAAGCGGCGCGACATCGCCGTCGGCGACGGCGGCGACGGGGCCGCGGCCGAACGGGTCGCCAAGCCGTCCGACCCCGCGGTGGTCTCCTGACCGGAGGGACCCCTCGGCGGCACACCACGGAGGCGGACGGGCGGCGCGCACGGGCGCGCCGCCCGTCCGCCTTTCCGCGACCGGTGACGGCGGGCGTGTATCTTCCCCGCGGAGAGCCTCCTCGAAGGGACCGATCCGGTGAACAAGAAGCTTGCGGCCGCGGTGTCCGGCTGTGCGGCGCTGGTGCTCGTGCTGTCCGGCTGCGGCGACGACGGCGACGAGAAGGCCAACGCCTGGGCCAAGAAGGTCTGCGACGAGTGGCAGCCGCAGTTGGACAAGGTCGAGAAGGCGAACGCCGAGATGAAGCGGGTCTCGTCGCAGGACAGCAAGTCCGACGAGGTCCAGAAGGTCGACTCCGCCGCCTTCCAGACGCAGGCCGACGCATACACGGCGATGGCCAAGGCCCTGCGTGACGCCGGGGTCCCGCCCGTCAAGGACGGGCAGTCCATGCTCGACGCGTCGGCCGGCGGCTTCGACACGGCGGCCAAGGGCTACGCGGACGTGAAGACGAAGATCGACGCGCTGGACGCGAAGGACCCGGCGAAGTTCGCCGACGGCCTCGAAGCGCTCGGCGGCGACATCGAGGCGGCGAACCAGGGCAGCAAGAGCGCCTTCGACGAGCTCAACAAGAGCGGCCTGGCGAAGGCGTTGAACGCGCAGAAGGGCTGCAAGGTCGCGTCCCCCGCACCGACGGGCTGATCCGCAGGCGCCGCCGGGCCGCCGGGCCGCCCGCCCGGCGGCCCGCCCGCCCCGCCGCCCCGCCGCCCCGCCGCCCGGCCGCGCGCCGCACGGATCGGCGGCGCCGGCCGACACAATGGACGGGTGAGTACCTCCAGCCTCCCCACGCCCGACCGCGCCGCCGAACTCCGCACCGCGCTGCTCGCCGCCGGCTTCACCGCCGACGGGCTGCTCGACCTCCTCGGCGCCCCCGCCTACGCCGCCCTCGCCCGCAGCGAGACCGTGCCCGCCCTGCGCGCCACGCGGAGCGCCGGCAGCAGCCCGCTCGCGAGCCTGGTCCGGCTGTTCCTGCTCCGGCAGACCGTGCCGTCCGCGGACGCCGCGCGGGCGCTTCCCCTGGAGGCCGCGCTCGCCGACGGCTGGCTGCACCGCGCGGAGTCGGCGGGCGGCGGGGACGCGGTCCGCGCCGCCGTCGACATCCGCCCGTACGGCGGCCCGGACGGCGAGGACTGGTTCATCGTCTCCGACCTCGGCTGCGCCGTCGGCGGGGCCGGCGGGATCGGCTCCCGCGAGGAGGGCGTCGTCCTCGGCGTCGGCGGCGCCTCCACCACCCTCGCCGGGATCACCGTGCGCACCCCCGTCGGCAGCGCCCTCGACCTCGGCACCGGATCCGGCATCCAGGCGCTGCACGCCGCCGGGCACGCCACCCGCGTCACCGCCACCGACGTCAACCCCCGCGCCCTGGAATTCACCCGGCTGACGCTCGCGCTGTCCGGGGCGCCCGAGGCCGAGCTGCTCCTCGGGTCGCTGTTCGAGCCCGTCGGTGACGCCGCGTACGACCTCATCGTGTCCAACCCGCCGTTCGTCATCTCCCCCGGCGCGCGGCTGACGTACCGGGACGGCGGCATGGGCGGCGACGACCTCTGCCGCACGCTCGTGCAGCAGGCCGGCGCGCACCTCAACCCCGGCGGCTACGCGCAGTTCCTCGGCAACTGGCAGCACGTCGAGGGCGAGGACTGGCGCGACCGCGTCCGCTCCTGGGTGCCGCGCGGCTGCGACGCCTGGATCGTCCAGCGCGACGTCCAGGACGTCACCCAGTACGCCGAGCTGTGGCTGCGCGACGCGGGCGACCACCGCACCGCGCCGGAGGAGTACGCGCGCCGGTACGAGGAATGGCTCGACGAGTTCGAGGCCCGCAAGACCAAGGCGGTCGGCTTCGGGTGGATCACGCTGCGCCGCAGCGGCGCGCAGGAGCCGTCGATCGTGATCGAGGAGTGGCCGCACCCGGTGGAGCAGCCGCTCGGCGACGCCGTCGCGGCGCACTTCGCCCGCCAGGACTACCTGCGCGACCACGACGACGCGGCCCTGCTGGAGGCCCGCTTCGTCCTGGCCGGCGAGGTCGTCCAGGAGCAGGTCGGCGCGCCCGGCGCCGAGGACCCCGAGCACGTGGTGCTGCGGCAGAACCGCGGCATGCGGCGGGCCACCAAGGTCGACACGGTCGGGGCCGGTTTCGCGGGCGTCTGCGACGGCTCGCTCAGCGCGGGCCGGATCCTCGACGCCATCGCGCAACTGGTGCAGGAGGACCCGGTGGGGCTGCGGGACCGGACCCCGGAGGCGATCCGGCTGCTCGTCGAGCAGGGCTTCCTGGAGCCTGTCGCCGAGCACTGAGCCGTCACCGGGGGTTCGCCCGCCGTTCCCCCGCGGCTGGCAGGCTCCCCGGCGGAGGGCGTACGGCCGCAGGGGCCCCGGGGTACCGGGGGGACGCCGGGGCCCCTGGGCGGCCTTGCGACGAGGGGGGAACGGCATGGAGCGCGGTCCGGCGGTGTTCGCGGCAGCGGTGTTCCTGCTGTACGGGACGGCCCTGCTGGCCTGGACGGGGGCGTGCGCACGACGCGGTGCGCCGGTCGCCGAGGGCGTGCGCCCCTCGCTCGCCCTCCCGGCGGCCCTGCTCGGCGCGGCGGCGTCGCTGGCCCTCGGGGCGTGGTGCCTCGCACATCTCTGACTCCGTCCGCCCCGCCGACCGCGGCTCTCGGAGCAAAGCCGGACGTCAAGAGGGGTGCGGGGGCGGGGCCAGACGGCCCCCTGGCCACTCGGGCCGGTGATCGGGACCGGTCCGGCGGGGTATCCGGGCGGCAGAAATGGCACTAGTCGGGTTACCGTTCGAGTGGCCGTTGCGGGCTTGTGCCGTTTGACACGGGGGCGGGTTGTACCGTCACACTCCGCAGCGTCGCCGTACTGCGACCGAGTGCCGACCGGAGAGAAGAGCCAAGTTGTCCCCGACTAGCGAGACCGCACAGGGCGGCCGCCGACTCGTCATCGTCGAGTCCCCTGCCAAGGCGAAGACGATCAAGGGCTACCTCGGCCCGGGATACGTCGTCGAGGCGAGCGTCGGGCACATCCGCGACCTCCCGAACGGCGCCGCGGAGGTACCCGAGAAGTACACGGGCGAGGTGCGCCGCCTCGGCGTGGACGTCGAGCACGACTTCCAGCCGATCTACGTCGTCAACGCCGACAAGAAGGCCCAGGTCAGGAAGCTCAAGGAGCTGCTGGCCGAATCCGACGAGCTTTTCCTGGCCACCGATGAGGACCGCGAGGGCGAGGCCATCGCGTGGCACCTCCAGGAGGTCCTCAAGCCCAAGGTCCCTGTCCACCGCATGGTCTTCCACGAGATCACCAAGGACGCGATCCGCGACGCCGTGGCCAACCCGCGCGAGCTGAACCAGCGCATGGTCGACGCCCAGGAGACCCGCCGCATCCTCGACCGGCTCTACGGCTACGAGGTCTCCCCGGTGCTGTGGAAGAAGGTCATGCCGAAGCTCTCGGCGGGCCGCGTGCAGTCCGTGGCCACCCGCCTCGTCGTCGAGCGCGAGCGCGAGCGCATCGCCTTCCGCTCCGCCGAGTACTGGGACCTGACCGGTACCTTCTCGACCGGCCGGGCCGGCGACCCCTCCGACCCGTCCACCCTCGTCGCGCGCCTGAACACCGTCGACGGCAAGCGCGTCGCCCAGGGCCGCGACTTCGGCGCGAACGGACGGCTGAAGAACGCCGAGGTGCTCCACCTCGACGAGGCGAACGCGCGCGCCCTGGCCGCCGCCCTCGCGGACAGCTCCTTCGCGGTCCGCTCGGTCGAGTCCAAGCCGTACCGCCGCTCCCCGTACGCCCCGTTCCGTACGACGACGCTCCAGCAGGAGGCCTCGCGCAAGCTCGGCTTCGGGGCGAAGGCGACCATGCAGGTGGCGCAGAAGCTGTACGAGAACGGCTTCATCACCTACATGCGAACCGACTCCACGACGCTGTCCGAAACCGCCGTGGCAGCGGCCCGTGCGCAGGTCACGCAGCTGTACGGGGCCGACTACCTGCCGGAGAAGGCGCGCGTCTACGCGGGCAAGGTCAAGAACGCGCAGGAGGCCCACGAGGCGATTCGCCCTTCGGGTGATCGTTTCCGCACGCCCGCCGAGACCGGCCTGACCGGCGACCAGTTCCGGCTCTACGAGCTGATCTGGAAGCGGACCGTCGCCTCCCAGATGAAGGACGCGACCGGCAACTCCGTCACCGTCAGGATCGGCGGCACGGCCCGCGACGGCCGGGACGCCGAGTTCACCGCCTCCGGCAAGACCATCACCTTCCACGGCTTCATGAAGGCGTACGTCGAGGGCGCGGACGACCCGAACGCCGAGCTCGACGACCGCGAGCGGCGCCTGCCGCAGGTCGCCGAGGGCGACGCGCTCGCCGCCGACGAGATCACCGCCGACGGCCACGCCACCAAGCCGCCGGCCCGCTACACCGAGGCCTCGCTGGTCAAGGAGCTCGAAGAGCGCGAGATCGGCCGCCCGTCGACGTACGCGTCGATCATCGGCACGATCCTCGACCGCGGGTACGTCTTCAAGAAGGGCACGGCCCTCGTGCCGTCCTTCCTGTCGTTCGCCGTGGTCAACCTGCTGGAGAAGCACTTCGGCCGGCTCGTCGACTACGACTTCACCGCCAAGATGGAGGACGACCTCGACCGCATCGCCCGCGGCGAGGCCCAGGCCGTGCCGTGGCTCAAGCGCTTCTACTTCGGCTCCGAGGAGGCCTCGGACATCGTGCCCGCCGACGGCGACCACCTCGGCGGCCTGAAGGAGCTCGTCACCGACCTCGGCGCGATCGACGCCCGGGAGATCTCCTCCTTCCCGGTCGGCGAGGGCATCGTGCTGCGCGTCGGCCGCTACGGGCCGTACGTGGAGCGCGGCGAGAAGGACGCCGAGGGCCACCAGCGGGCCGACGTGCCCGACGACCTCGCCCCGGACGAGCTGACGGTCGCCTACGCGGAGGAGCTCTTCGCCAAGCCGAGCGGCGAGTTCCAGCTGGGCGCCGACCCGGTCAGCGGCAACCAGATCGTCGCCAAGGACGGCCGGTACGGGCCGTACGTGACCGAGGTCCTGCCCGAGGGCACGCCCAAGACCGGCAAGAACGCGGTCAAGCCGCGCACCGCCTCGCTGTTCAAGTCGATGTCCCTGGACACGGTCACCCTCGACGACGCGCTCAAGCTGATGTCGCTGCCGCGCGTCGTGGGCACCGATGCCGAGGGCGTGGAGATCACCGCCCAGAACGGCCGGTACGGCCCGTACCTGAAGAAGGGGACGGACTCTCGGTCGCTGGAGTCGGAGGAGCAGCTCTTCACGATCACGCTCGACGAGGCGCTGGCGATCTACGCCCAGCCCAAGGCCCGCGGACGGGCGGCGGCCAAGCCGCCGCTGAAGGAGCTGGGCACGGACCCGGTCAGCGAGCGGCCGGTCGTCGTCAAGGACGGCCGCTTCGGCCCGTACGTGACGGACGGCGAGACGAACGCGACGCTGCGGCGCGACGACGACGTGGAGACGATCACGCCGGAGCGCGGCTACGAGCTGCTCGCCGAGAAGCGGGCGAAGGGGCCGGCGAAGAAGACGGCCAAGAAGGCCCCCGCGAAGAAGGCGACGACCGCGAAGAAGGCGACGGCCGCGAAGAAGACGGCCGTCAAGAAGACCGCGGCGGCCAAGACGACGACGGCGAAGAAGACGGCCGCGAAGAAGACGACCACCGCGAAGTCGGCGGCCGCGAAGAAGACGGCAGCGGCGGCCTCGGTCGAGGAGTAGGCAGGACCGCAGGACCCGGCGGGGCGGTACCGGCGCGAGCGCGCGGGGTACCGCCCCGCCGCGCGTCCGGCCCCGCCGCGCGTCCGGGGTCCGGGCCTCCGGTGGTCGGAGGGGGGCGGAGGCGGTCGGACGGGCTCGGACGAGGTCGGAGGGGCGCCCGGCGGGGGCCGCCGGGGTTGTCCACAGGCCTCCGCAGCCGTCCGGCGCAGCGGATAGGCTGGGCGGATGACGCGAGCCGAGCAGCCGACTGGCGTGACCGCCCCCGTGAACCCCTCCTACGACGAAGCCCTCGCCGCGGACTCCCGCGAGCGGGCGGTGCGCGCCCTGCTGCGCACACCCAGGCTGCGGCGGTTGTGGAGCGCCCAGCTCGTGAGCGGCATCGGCGACGCCCTCGCCCTGCTGGTCCTGGTGCTGCTGGCCTTCCAGACCGCCGTCTCCCAGGAGGTGTTCGGCGGCGGCTACCGCGGCTGGGCCCTGACGATCGCGGCCGTCTTCGGCGTCCGCATCGCCGCGACCCTGCTCTTCGGCGCCGTCCTGCTCGGCCCGCTCGCGGCGCTCATCGCCCCCGGCGGCAAACTCGACCGCCGCTGGACCATGATCGCGGCAGACGGGGTCCGGATCGGGCTCTTCGTCGTCGCCCCGCTGTGGCTCGACTGGACCCCGGCGCACGCGTTGACCGCGCTGCTGGCCACCGTCTTCGTCGCCGGCGCCGCCGAGCGGCTGTGGACCACGGCCAAGGACAGCGCCGCCCCCGGCCTGCTGCCCGCCGCGCCGCCCGAGGGCGCCGCCGTACGGCCGCTGCCCGACCACCTCGACGCGCTGCGCCGGCTCACCCTGCGCACCTCGTTCGCCGCGATGCCCGCCGCGGCGGCCGTACTGCTCGCCGCCACCCTGATCGGCAAGGCCCTCGCCCTCGGCGTGGACTGGCTCGCCGCGAACCAGGCCGCCCTCGGCTCGTACGTGGCGGCCGGACTGTTCGCCGCGTCCCTGTCGCTGCTCGTCCCGCTGGTCCTCCCCGAGAGCCGCACCCCGCGGCCGCGCTCGCCGCTGGAGGGACTGCGCGCCCCCAAGGCGGGGGACCGGCCCGACAAGGGGCGCACCGGCTCCATCCCGCTGTTCGTCCTGGCCTGCGCGGCCGTCGCCGGTGCCGTGTCCGCTGCCGCGGCCGTCGCCGTGCTCCACGCGTACGACCTCGGCGGCGGGCCCGCCGCCTTCGCGCTGCTCGTGCTGGCCCTGCTCGGCGGCACCGCCGCCGGCATCCGCGCCACCCAGGCAGGGAAGGTGCTGCCCGCCCTGTCGCGGCGCCGTCTGCTGGCCCTCGCCACAGCGGTCGCGGGCGCCGCGCTGCTGCTGAGCGGCCTGGTGCCCGACACCGCGACCGTGCTGCTGCTGTCGCTGCTCGCCGGCACCGCCGCGGGCGTCGCCGCGAACACCGGCCACACCCTGCTGGACCAGGAGACCGAGGAGCTCCGCCGCGGCCGCGTCACCGAGCACCTGCAGGCCGTCGTGCGGGTCGCGGTCGGCCTCGGGGCACTCGCCGCCCCCGTCGTGGCGGCCGGCATCGGCCCCCACCGGCTGACCGCCGGCGAGCTGGTGTTCCGGCACGGCGGCGCGGCGTACACGCTGATGCTCGTCGGCGCCCTGCTCCTGCCGGTCGCCGTGATCGTGCTCGCCAAGGCCGACGACCGGGGCGGCGTACCCCTGCGCCGCGACCTGCGCGACGCGCTGCGCGGCGGGGAGCCCCTCCAGGCCCCGGCCGGCTCCGGGTTCTTCATCGCCCTCGAAGGCGGCGACGGCGCCGGCAAGTCCACCCAGGTCCAGGCCCTGGCCGAATGGATACGGAGCAAGGGCCACGAGGTCGTCGTGACGCGCGAGCCGGGCGCCACCCCGGTCGGCAAGCGCCTGCGCTCGATCCTGCTCGACGTCTCCTCCGCCGGGCTGTCGAACCGGGCCGAGGCCCTGCTGTACGCCGCCGACCGCGCCGAGCACGTCGACACGGTGGTCCGGCCCGCCCTGGAGCGCGGCGCCGTCGTCATCAGCGACCGCTACATCGACTCCTCGGTGGCCTACCAGGGCGCCGGCCGCGACCTGTCCCCGACCGAGATCGCCCGCATCTCGCGCTGGGCGACCGACGGGCTCGTCCCCCACCTGACCGTGCTGCTCGACGTCTCGCCGGAGACCGCCCGCGAGCGGTTCACCGAGGCCCCCGACCGGCTGGAGTCGGAGCCCGCCGAGTTCCACCAGCGGGTCCGGGCCGGCTTCCTCACCCTGGCCGCGGCCGACCCCGGCCGCTACCTCGTCGTCGACGCCGGGCAGGACCCGGAGTCCGTGGCCACCGTCGTACGCCACCGCCTGGACCGGATGCTCCCGCTCTCCGAGGCCGAGGCGGTCGCCCGGGTCGAGGCGCGCCGCAAGGCCGAGGAGGAGGCGCGCCGCCGTGCCGAGGAGGAGGCCGCCCGCAAGGCCGAGGAGGAGCGGCTGCGCGCCGAGGAGGAGGCCCGCCGGGCCCGCGAGGCCGAAGAGGCCCGCCTCCGGGCCGAGGCGGAGGCCGCCGAGGCGCGCCGCATCGCCGAGGAGGAGGCCGCCCGCAGGGCCGAGGAGGAGCGGCTGCGCGCCGAAGAGGAGGCGCGCGCCCGCGCCGAGGCCGAGCGGCTCCGCGCCGAGGCCGAGGCGAAGGCCCGCGCCGCCGAGGAGGAGCGTCTGCGCCGCGAGGCGGAAGAGGAGGCCCGGCTGCGCGCCGAGGCCGAGGAGCGGCGCCGGGAGAAGCAGCGGCGCGCCGAGGAGGCGCTGCTGAAGGCCGAGGAGGCGCGCCGGCTGGCGGAGGCCGAGGCGGCCGCCGCCGCAGCGGAAGCGGCCCGCAGGGCCGCCGCGGCGCCGCGGGTCTCCATGGCCAAGGAGCCGCACCCCGACGACGCGGTGACGGTCGAGACTCCGGTGGTCCGGCCGCCGGTGGAGAAGCGGGTCGTCCGCCCGGACGACGTGACGCAGACGGTGCCGATGCCGAAGGCGGACCCGGCCGGGCCCGCCGGCGGCCGGGTCGACCCGGCGGCGGAGACCTCCGTGCTGCCGCCCGTGCCGGCCTCCGACCCGGCCGACGAGACGGCCGTTCTGCCGCCCGTACGCCCGGACGCGCCCCGCTCCCGTCCCCAGGCGCACTCGGCGGTCAGGCCCACGGCCCGGCGCCCCGACCACGACCCGGCGGACCGGGTCCCGCCGGGCATCTTCCGCGACTCCGACGACGACGTGACCCGCGAACTGCCGCTCCTCGACGAAGCCGGACAGCCGCGCGCCGGGCGCCCGTCGTGGGCGCAGGACGCCCCCGAGGACGACGAGCCGACCCTGGCGGACGAACTGCTCGGCCCGCGCCACGACGACGAAGACGACGAGAACGGCCGCCGCCGCCGCTGACCGGGGCGCGTGCACGCGGCGGAGGGCGGGCCCGGCCCGCGTCGACCTGCGTCGGCCCGCCTGCCGCCAGGAGCCCTCGGCGCCCCGTCGGACTCCCGTCCGGAGCCGGAGCCGGGGCCGCGCCGCGCCGGGCTGCCGGCCGGGAGGCGTCCGGCGACACCTGCCGACGGCGGTGCACGCTCCCGGCTTCGGCCCGAGTGCCGTGGCCGCCGTGCCGGGCCTCCGCTGACTGCGAGTGCCCGCGGGCGCACCCGGGTGCCGCAGCACCCGGCTGCGGGCCCGGCAGCCGGCAGGGGCTCGGCGAGGACCGGCAGGGGCCCGGCCGGGAACCCGGCGAGGACCGGAAGGGGCCCGGCCGGGAACCCGGCGAGGACCGGCAGGGGGCCTGGGAGGAATACGGCCGGCACCCGGCGGCAGCTGGGCGTGGTCGGGATTGTCGGCGACGGGCGTCAGACTGGAGGGCGCACGCGCCGGGCCTGCGGCGGCCGTGCGGCCGGCATGGCGGATGGCACATCAGCAGTATGGAAGGCGGTGGGCGGATGCCCGTGTGGGACGACCTGGTGGGCCAGGAGCGGGTGCAGGCGCAGCTTGCCGCGGCCGCCCGGGACGCCGACGCCCTGGTCACGGCCGTTGAGGCGGGGCAGGAGCCGCCGGCCGCGTCCAAGATGACCCACGCCTGGCTCTTCACCGGCCCGCCCGGCTCGGGCCGGGCCACCGCGGCCCGCGCGTTCGCCGCCGCCCTGCAGTGCACCAGCCCGGACCGGGCCCTCGGCGGCGAGCCCGGCTGCGGATTCTGCGACGGCTGCCACACCACCATGGTCGGCACGCACGCGGACGTGGAGGTCGTCCGGACCGACCTGCTGTCCATCGGCGTCAAGGAGACCCGCGACCTCGTCCGCCGCGCCCAGCTCTCCCCGGCCGTCGGCCGCTGGCAGGTCATCGTCCTGGAGGACTCCGACCGCCTGACCGAGGGCGCCGCGAACGTCCTGCTGAAGGCCGTGGAGGAGCCCGCTCCGCGGACCGTGTGGCTGCTGTGCGCCCCGTCCCTGGAGGACGTGCTCCCCACCATCCGCTCCCGCTGCCGGCACCTGACGCTCCGGACCCCGCCCGTGGCGGCCGTCGCGGAGGTCCTCGTCCGGCGCGACGGCATCCCGCCCGACACGGCCGCCTTCGCCGCCCGCGCCACCCAGGGGCACCTCGACCGCGCCCGCAGGCTCGCCCAGGACGAGTCCGCCCGCGCCCGCCGCGCCTCCGTCCTGAGGCTGCCGCTCCGCGTCGGCGACGTCGGCGGCTGCCTGAAGGCCGCGCAGGAGCTCGTCGACGCCGCCGCCGAGGACGCCAAGCAGCTCGCCGAGGAGGTCGACGCGAAGGAGACCGAGGAGCTGAAGGCCGCCCTCGGCGCCGGAGCCGGCACCTCCGGCCGGCTGCCGCGCGGCACGGCCGGCGTGATGAAGGAGCTGGAGGACCGGCAGAAGCGCCGCCGCACCCGCACCCAGCGCGACAGCCTCGACCTCGCCCTGACCGACCTCACCGGCTTCTACCGCGACGTCCTCGCCCTCCAGCTCGGCAGCGCGATCGCCATCGCCAACGAGGACCTGCGGCCCGACCTCGAACGGATCGCCCGGGCCGGCGGCCCCGAGCGCACCCTGCGGCGGATCGAGGCGATCAGCGCCTGCCGCGAGGCCCTCGACCGCAACGTGGCCCCGCTCCTCGCGGTCGAGGCGATGACGATGGCGCTCCGCGCGGGCTGACAGCCGCCCCCGCCCGTCCGGCGGGCCACCCCCTCCGCGCGCCGGAGCCGCGGGCCCGCCCTGGTCGACTGCGGTTGACCGCTCACCCGTACGAGCGAAGCGCCCGGCGGTGGCGCACGAACGCCGGGCGCTGTCCGGGCGCCCGCCCGGCGCCCACCCGGCCGGGCCGCCCGCCAGCACGTAGTCTCCGAGGATGGACACCAGTCGCCTCCTGCGCACCACCGGCACCGTCCTCGCGGCGGCCGGGCTGCTGCTCTCCGGCTGTACCTCGGACGGCTCGACGGCCTCCCGCGCCTCCGCCTCCGCGGTCCGCGGCACCACCCCGTCCGCGCAGCCGACCGCCGTCCCCGCCGCACTGCGCCCGTACTACGAGCAGAAGCCGGCCTGGCGCGACTGCGGTGTCCCCGGCTTCCAGTGCGCCACGATGAAGGCCCCCCTGAACTACGCCCACCCCGAGTCCGGCCAGGACGTCGACATCGCCATCGCCCGCCGCCCCGCGACCGGCCCCGGCAAGCGCCTCGGCTCGCTGGTCGTCAACCCGGGCGGACCGGGCGGCTCCGGCATCGGCTACCTCCAGGCGTTCGCCGGCATCGGCTACCCGGCGTCCGTGCGCGCCCGATACGACATGGTGTCCTTCGACCCGCGCGGCGTGGACCGCAGCAGCCCCGTCCAATGCCTGACCGGCCCGGCCATGGACAAGTTCACGCAGGTGGACCAGACCCCCGACGACGAGGCGGAGCGGGCCCGGCTCGTCGCCTCGTTCAAGGAGTTCGCGGCCGCCTGCCGGGAGCGCTCGGAGCGCATCCTGCCGCACGTCTCCACCGTCGACGCCGCCCGGGACATGGACATGCTGCGCGCGGTGCTCGGCGACGAGAAGCTGACGTACGTCGGCGCCTCGTACGGCACCTTCCTCGGCGCCACATACGCCGACCTCTTCCCCGGCCGGACCGGCCGGCTCGTCCTGGACGGGGCCATGGACCCCTCCCGCTCGGCGATCGACATGAACCGCGACCAGACCGCCGGCTTCGAAACCGCCTTCCGCTCATTCGCCCTGGACTGCGCGAAGCAGCCGGACTGCCCGCTCGGCAAGGGCGGGCCGGACGCGGTGGCCGCCCGCCTCGGGGAGTTCTTCACGACGCTCGACGCCGAGCCGGTGCCCAGCGGCGACCCCGCCCGCCCGCTCGGCGAATCCCTCGCCACCACGGGCGTGATCGCCGCCCTGTACGACGAGAGCGCCTGGCCGCAGCTGCGCGAGGCGATCGCCGCGGCGAAGGACGGCGACGGCTCGGGCCTCCTCGCCCTCGCCGACACGTACTACGAGCGCGATCCCGACGGCCGGTACGCGAACCTGATGTACGCGAACGCCGCCGTGAACTGCCTCGACCAGCCGCCCTCCTTCTCCGGCCCCGAAGCCGTCCAGGCGGCCCTCCCCTCGTTCCGCAAGGCGTCCCCGGTGTTCGGCACGGGCCTGGCATGGGCCGCGCTGAACTGCACGTACTGGCCGGTCAAGGCCACCGGCCAGGCCCGCCCCCTGACCGCGAAGGGCGCCGCTCCGATCGTGGTCGTCGGCACCCTCCGCGACCCGGCGACCCCGTACAAGTGGGCCCAGGCCCTGGCCGGCCAGCTCGACTCGGGCGTCCTCCTCACGTACGACGGCGACGGCCACACGGCGTACGGCCGCGGCAGCCAGTGCGTCGACAACGCGATCAACGCGTACCTCCTGGAGGGCAAGCCGCCGCAGAACGGCAAGAAGTGCACGTGAACCCCCGGCCACAGGCCCGCCCCGGAACCCGGTTCGGGGCACCCCTTCCGAGCCTGTAGACTAGGCGCCGCTGCTGATGAGCGAACCCCGCGAGGGGAACACTTGTCTACCGGCGGTGCCGCCTTAGCTCAGTTGGCCAGAGCAACGCACTCGTAATGCGTAGGTCTCGGGTTCGAATCCCGAAGGCGGCTCGGATACAGCCCAGGTCAGATCCTTCTGACCTGGGCTTTTCTGTGTCCCGGGCCGGCTGGTTGCGGCGTCCGGTGATTGCCGGTCCTCCTGCGTGCCCATTGCGTGCCCGGGCGCGCACGGGCACGCAATGGGCACGCAGGAGGACCGGCAATCACCGGACGCCGCAACCAGCCGGCC
>NZ_RPSE01000409.1:0-5369 GCF_003949955.1 Streptomyces sp. WAC05292 | reverse complement strand
GCGCGGCCCCGGCGGGGGCGGTCTGGTCACCCCCGCCGGGGCCGCGCGGCTGCTACCAGCCGCCGGAGCCGATCTGCTTGCGGGCGGCGAGGCCGGAGCCCGTGCCCGGGTAGAGCCACAGCTTGCCGGTGGACTTCTCGACGGCGACGAGGTCGTCGTAGGCGTTCGAGGTGAAGTCGCCGCCGATCAGGTCGTTCATGCCGTTCCAGCCGCCGGAGCCGATCTCCTTGCGCTCGGCGAGGCCCGTGCCGGTGCTCTTGTAGAGGAAGAGCTTGCCGCTGTCGGACTCGGCGGCGACGACATCGGTCCTGCGGTCGTTGTCGACGTCCATGCCGACCAGGTCGTGCATGCCGTTCCAGCCGCCGGAGCCGATCAGGACGCGGCTGCTGCCGCCGCCGATGGCGCCGGTGCCGCTGCCCTTGTACAGCCACAGCTTTCCGGTGGACTTCTCGACGCCCACGACGTCGGCCTTGCCGTCGCCCGTGAAGTCGCCGCCGATCAGGTCCTTCATGCCGTTCCAGCCGCCCGAGCCGATCTCCTTGCGGGCGGCGAGGCCGGAGCCGGTGCCCGGGTAGAGGTACAGCTTGCCGGTCGACTCCTGGGTGGCGACGATGTCGTCCTTGCCGTCGCCGTTGTAGTCGGCGGCCGCCAGGTTGGACATGCCGTTCCAGCCGCCGGAGCCGATCTCGACGCGGGCGCTGCCGCCGGCGATGGTGCCGTTGCTGTTGCCCTTGTACAGCCACAGCTTGCCGGTGGAGGCCTCGACGCCCACGACGTCGTCGACGGAGTCGCCGTTGATGTTCGCGGCCACCAGGTCGGTCATGCCGGGGGCCGGCTGCGGCTTGGGGGCCTCGTCGTCGACGATGTTCTTGTAGCGGACGGGGAAGTAGGGGCCGTAGCCCGGGTAGTACGGGTAGTCGTAGATCCGGTGGTGCACCCCGCTCCGCGTGAAGTCGAATCCCCAGTACTTGGTGTGGTCGCTGTTGGCCCACTTCTCGAAGAGGACGATGTGGCCGCTCGCGCCGGTGTCGTCGTCGAGGAGGGCGTCACCCGGCTTGAGGTCCGACTTGCCGATCCTCTGGACGAGGCCGCGCGGCTCGAAGCCGTCCGTGGTCGGCGAGGAGTCCAGGTCCCAGGCCATCGAGACGAAGCCCGAGCAGTCGGTGCGGTACCCGCCGTGGCGGCCGCCCCAGTCGTAGTCCAGGCCGATGCCCACCCAGCTCCTGGCCCGGTCGATGACCGTGTCGCGGGATATCTTCGGCGTCGCCGCCGCCGCGGCGAAGGGGGCGCCGCGCATTTCCGTGTCGACGGGCGTCTCCTCGCCCTGGCCCGGGCTGCCGAAGTCCGGATGGCCTTCGTCGGCCGCCGCGGCGTCACCGGTCACGGGGGAGGCGGAGGCCGGGGCGGCGGTCGCGGGGCCGTTGACCGCGACGACGGTGCCGGCTGCTGCGGCGATGGCGAGGAGGGCCGCGATTCCGGTGCGGCGGGCGGTCTTTCCGTGGCGAGGCATGGGTGTACTCCGGTTCGTCGTGCGTGAGGTCGTGGCGGGTGCCGGGAGCAGGGGTCGTCCGTGTGCTCGACCGGCGGCTCGGTGCGAAGTCGTGGCGCGGCGGGGCCGCGGGGGTGGTGCGGGAAGAGCAGGGCGGCGGGCGGGGCGGGGGTTTCCGGCGCGGGTCGGACGGCTGCCCTGCAGGTACAGCGGTCTGGTGCGGCGGAGGAGGTGCCGGGGCGTCCCCGGGCTGTCCCGTCGGTCGCCTGAGGGGATGTCAGCCGGCGAGGGAGCCGGCGGCGTCCGCGGCGGACGGCGCCGTGCCCGCGGTGCGCCCCAGGGGGACGGCCGAGGCCATCGGTGCGACCGAGGTGAGTCCGACGGCGAGGGCGAGGACCGCGGCGGCCCGCATGACGTGGATGCGCATGGCGCTGGATTCCTTCCGAACAACAGGGGCGGTGGTGTGGTGTGGTGTGTCGCCCGCCCCGGGTCCGATGAGCGGACCGACTCCTTCGGACACGTCCCGCGGTGACGTTTCCTCAGGCTTCCGAGGCGGTGTCCCCGAGGTCTCCCTCGCTGACAGGAATCAGCTTCGCCGCTGGTCAAAGCCCTGGGAAGAGAGATCGCCCGGCCCAAACCGGCCCTGGCCCAACCGGGCCAGCGGGACCGCCGCGCACGGTGCCGGCGCGCCGGGGGTGGCGGGCGGGGGAGCGAGGTCAAGGCGGACCGGGCGATTCCGGACATCTTTTGCGCGACCGCGCCCGGCGCGGGGACCGCCCGGACATCCGTTCCGTGCCCGTACGGGGGTCCGTGAGGGGACGCCCGGCCCGGCGCCGGCGCCCCCGATCCGGGCCGAAAGTCCCGGATCGGCGGGCGAATTGGCCTGCCGCGGTTTGGCCGATATTCGATCGGATGGGCCCCCGGAACCGGTCCGGCGACCTGCTCGGCAAATTCCGTACGCTACGGTAACTTCGCTGTCCGTCACCAGTGACGGCCCTCAGCCATTTACCGACCGGAGCCACTGACCTTTTCGAAGGCCCGGCGGATCGCCATGGAGGGCGAATATGAGTACCACCGAGCGCCGCAGCCGAATAGAGGCCCTCGGCGCCTTTCTTCCCGCGGGACGCGAGACCAACGACGAACTCCGCGCGAAGGTGCCGAACCTGGGCGACGCGGACGTCCGCCGGATCACCGGCATCGCCGAGCGCCGCGTCCACGACCCCGACCCCGCCGCCGGCGAGGACTCCTTCGGGATGGCCCTCGCCGCCGCCCGCGACTGCCTCGCCGTCTCCCGCCACCGGGCGGCCGACCTCGACGTCGTCATCAGCGCGTCCATCACGCGAGTGAAAGACGGCAGCCGCTTCCACTTCGAGCCGTCCTTCGCCGGGATGCTGGCCAAGGAGCTGGGCGCCCGGCCCGCCATCAGCTTCGACGTCTCCAACGCCTGCGCCGGCATGATGACCGGCGTGTGGCTGCTGGACCGCATGATCCGCTCAGGCGCCGTCCGCACCGGCATGGTCGTCAGCGGCGAGCAGGCCACCCGAGTCGCCCGCACCGCCGCCCGCGAACTGCGCGACTCCTACGACCCGCAGTTCGCCTCGCTCTCGGTCGGCGACTCCGCCGCCGCGGTCGTCCTCGACGAATCCACCGACCCCGCCGACCGCATCCACTACATCGAGCTCATGACCTGCGCCGAATACTCCCACCTCTGCATGGGAATGCCGAGCGACCGCAGCCAGGGAATCGGCCTCTACACCGACAACAAGAAGATGCACGACCGGGAACGCCTCAAACTGTGGCCGCGGTTCCACGAGGATTTCCTCGCCAAGAACGGGCGCGCATTCGAGGACGAGGAATTCGACCACATCATTCAGCACCAGGTCGGCACCCGGTTCATCGAGTACGCGAACCGGACCGCCGAGGCCGAGTTCGGCACACCGATGCCGCCGTCCCTCCAGGTCGTGGAGCAGTACGGCAACACCGCCACCACCTCCCACTTCCTGACCCTGCGCGAACACCTCCGCCGCACCCGCGGCGCGGCCCGGGAGGCCGCGGACCCGGCCCGGGAGGCCGCCGGAGCCAAGTACCTCCTGGTGCCCGCCGCGTCGGGACTCGTCACCGGCGCGCTGTCCGCCACCGTCACCCACGCAGGGGCGTGATCCGCCATGGGCATCGTCATCACCGCATCCGCGACCGCCACCCACACCGACCCCGGCACCCCCGCCTCTGCCGTCGAGCTCGCCGGGCGCGCCGCCCGCCGCTGCCTCGCCCGCGCCCGCGTCTCCCCGTCCGGGGTCGGCGTCCTCGTCAACGTCGGCGTCTACCGCGAGAACAACACCTTCGAACCGGCCGTCGCCGCACTGGTCCAGAAGGAAACCGGCATCAACCCCGACTACCTTGCCGACCCCCAGCCCGCCGCCGGCTTCTCCTTCGACCTCATGGACGGCGCCTGCGGCGTCCTCAGCGCCGTCCAGGCCGGCCAGTCCCTCCTCGCCACCGGCACCACCGAGCGGATCCTCATCACCGCCGCCGACGTCCACCCCGGCGGCGACGCCTCCCGCGACCCCGACTACCCCTACGCCGACCTCGCCGGCGCGTTCCTCCTCGAACGCGACGCCGACCCCCACACGGGATTCGGCCCCGTACGCCACTACGGCGGCGGCGACCGGCCCACCGACGTCGCGGGCTACCTCGACCTCGACACCATGGGCACCGGCGGACGCTCCCGCATCACCGTGCACCGCACCCCCGACCACGAGCAGCACACCGCCGAACTCGCCGCGGCCGCGATCGCCGCGTACACCGCCGAGTTCGGCCTCGACGCCGGCCGCACCCTCGTCATCGGCCCGGACACCCCCGCGGGCGCCGGCGACGGGCCGGGACGGGGCCGGCCGCACACAGCGGCCCCCGTCCTCGGCTACCTCCACGCCCTGGAACACGCCCGCCCCGAAGGCGCCGACACCCTCCTGTTCGTCACCGCCGGCGCCGGACCGCGAGCGGCCTGCGCCTCCTACCGCCCGCAGGGATGGTGACCGCCATGCCGACCACGACCGCCACCCCGTCGGCGGCGGAGGCCCGGCCCGCAGCCGCCGACGACCTCGGCGCGCACAGCCTGGCCGGCCTCCTCGAACGCAACGCCCGCGCCTTCCCAGACAAGCCGGCCGTCATCCACCCCGCCGGCGGACCGCGGCGCGACGGCACCCGCCCCGCCTACCGGACCCTCACCTACGGCCGGCTCCAGCAGGCCGTCGAGGAGCTCGCCGCCGGCCTGACCCGCGCCGGCATCACCAAGGGCACCAAGACCGTCCTCATGGCGCCGCCCGGACCCGAACTGTTCGCCCTCGCCTTCGCCCTCTTCCGGGTCGGCGCCGTGCCCGTCGTCGTCGACCCCGGCATGGGCGTCCGCCGGATGCTGCACTGCTACCGCACCGTCGGAGCCGAGGCGTTCATCGGCCCGCCCCTCGCCCACGCCGCCCGGCTCCTCGGCCGCCGCACCTTCGCCGGCATCCGCGTCCCCGTCACCCTCGGCCGGCACCGCCTCGGCCGGGCCCGCACCCTCGCCGCCGTACGGGCGCTCGGCGCCGAGGGCGGCGCCGCCGCACCCGTCGCCGCAGGCCGCGACGACCTGCTGATGATCGGCTTCACCACGGGCAGCACCGGCCCCGCCAAGGGAGTCGAGTACACCCACCGCATGGCACTGTCCATCGCCCGCCAGATCGAGGCAGTCCACGGCCGCACCCGCGAGGACACCTCCCTGGTCACCCTGCCGTTCTACGGGGTCCTCGACCTCGTCTACGGCTCCACCCTCGTCCTCGCCCCGCTGGCCCCCTCCCGAGTCGCCCAGGCCGACCCCGCGCTCGTCGTCGACGCGCTCGAACGC
>NZ_RPSE01000408.1:0-5406 GCF_003949955.1 Streptomyces sp. WAC05292 | reverse complement strand
AGCCCGGACAGGGCGGCGCCGCCCTCCCCCGGCGCCGCCCTGTCCGGGCTCGTCGGCAACACCCCCCTGCTGCGCGTGTCCGAGCCGTTCACGCCCCGCGGCCGCGGGTTCTGGGCCAAGCTGGAGGGGTTCAACCCCGGCGGCATCAAGGACCGCCCCGGCCTGCACATGGTCGAACGGGCCCGCGCCCGCGGGGAGCTGCGGCCCGGAGCCCGCGTCATCGAGTCCACCAGCGGCACCCTGGGCCTGGGCCTCGCCCTGGCCGGGATGGTGTACGGGCACCCGGTCACCCTCGTGACGGACCCCGGCCTGGAGCCTTCCATGAAGCGGCTGCTGACCGCGTACGGGGCGCGGGTCGAGGTCGTCTCCGAGCCGCACCCGGCCGGCGGGTGGCAGGAGGCCCGCCGGGCACGGGTGCGGCGGCTGCTGTCCGGGGACCCGGGAGCCTGGTGTCCCGACCAGTACAACAACCCCGACAACACCACCGCCTACACCCCGCTCGCCCTGGAACTCGCCTCCGGGCTCGGCCACATCGACGTCCTGGTGTGCAGTGTCGGCACCGGCGGGCATTCCGCGGGCCTCTCACGGGTCCTGAGGCAGCTCTACCCGCGGCTGGAGCTGGTCGGCGTCGACACCGTCGGCTCCACGATCTTCGGGCAGCCGGCCCGGCCCCGCCTGATGCGCGGCCTCGGATCGAGCATCCACCCCCGCAACGTCGCCTACGGCAGCTTCTGCGAGGTCCACTGGGTGGCGCCGGCCGAGGCCGTGTGGGCCTGCCGGCGGCTGGCGTCCTCGCACTACGCGACGGGCGGCTGGAGCGTGGGCGCCGTGGCGCTGGTCGCCGGCTGGCTGGCCCGCACCCGGCCGGAGGGCACCCGCATCGCCGCGGTCTTCCCGGACGGGCCGCAGCGCTACCTGGGGAGCGTGTACGACGACGACTGGTGCACCGCCCGGGGGCTCCTCGACGCGCCCCCGGCCGCCGAGCCGGAGGTCGTCGGCCGGGCCGACGAGAAGGAGGTCGTCCGCTGGACCCGCTGCGCCGCCGTCGTCGACCCCCTGGCCGGGCGCGGGGACGGGGTGCGGGAGGCTTCCCGGTGAGGGGGCCCCTCGCGCCGCTCCGCTCGTACGGGACGGGCGTCCGGCTGCTGATGGTGAACCAGTTCGCCATCAACCTCGGCTTCTACATGCTGATGCCGTACCTGGCCGTCCACCTGTCCGGGACGCTCGGGATGGCCGCCTGGACGGTCGGCCTCGTCCTCGGCGTGCGGAACTTCAGCCAGCAGGGCATGTTCCTGGTCGGCGGGACCCTCGCCGACCGGCTGGGCCACAAGCCGCTGATCGTGTCCGGGCTGCTGCTGCGGACCGCCGGGTTCGCGGCGCTCGGCCTGGTCGGCTCGCTGCCCGCGCTGCTCGCGGCGTCGGCCGCCGTCGGCCTCGCGGGCGCCCTGTTCAACCCGGCGTCGCGCGCCTACCTCGCCGTCGAGGCGGGAGAGCGGCGGGTGGAGGCGTTCGCCCTGTTCAACGTCTTCTACCAGGCGGGCATCCTGCTCGGCCCGCCGGTCGGCATGCTGCTCACGGGCGCGGACTTCCGCCTCACCTGCCTGACCGCGGCCGGGATCTTCGCGGTCCTCGGCGCCGTCCAGATCCGGCGCCTGCCCGCCCGGCGGCCCGACGCCGCCGCCGGCCGCGGGCAGGGGCCGCGCCCGCCGGTCCTCGCCCAGTGGCGGGGGATCCTCGGGAACCGCCCGTTCGTGCTGTTCTCGACCGCCATGGCCGGCTCGTACGTCCTGTCCTACCAGGTGTACCTGGCGCTGCCGCTGGAGGTGCGGCGGCTGGGCGGCCAGGGGCCGCTCGGGACGGCGGCGACGGCTGCGCTGTTCGCGGCGCCGGGGCTGCTGACGATCCTGCTGCAGACCCGCGTCACCGCCTGGTGCCGGGCCCGTACGACGTCCGGGCGGGCCCTCGTGTGGGGGGTGCTGGCCATGGCCGCGGCCTTCGTCCCGCTGCTGCTGGCACCGGCGCTGCCGCTGCCGGACGGGGGCGCGTGGCGGTGGCTGCACGCGGCGGGCGTGCCCGTACTGGCCGCCCTGCTGCTCGCGGTCGGGACGATGGTGGCGTACCCGTTCGAGATGGACACCCTCGTGGGGCTGTCCGGGGACCGGCTCGTGGCCACGCACTACGGGCTGTACAACACCGTCTGCGGAATCGGCATCACCGTGGGGAACCTGGTCACGGGGGCGGCTCTCGACGCGGCCCGGGCCGCGGGCGCGGCGCCGCTGCCCTGGCTCGCGCTCCTCGCCCTCGGCCTGCTGTGTGCGGGCGCACTGCTGGCCATGGACCGCACCGGGCGCCTCGCGCCGCCCGGGAGGGGCGCCCCGGCGGAGCCGGCGGCGGCCTGAAGCCCGCGTCGGCGCGGCTCAGCCGGGCGCCGGCCGGGGGTCGGCGGAGGCGAGCAGGTTCAGCACGGTGGCCTCCATCGCGTGCCGGGCCTGCTCGGCGCTGAGGCCCGTCGAACGCCAGTGGTGCCAGGCGCCCCACGTGGTGACGGCGTCCAGCCCGTCGGCGAGATCACGGCGGCGGCCCTCCGGCAGCGGGTCGAGCTCCGTCGCCAGGACGGCCTCCATGCGGCGGCGGCCGTCGGCGAACGCCTCGTCGATCACCTGCCGGATGCGCGGCGAGGGATGGTCCATCCGCATCACCGCCAGACGGGCCGGAGTGATCCACTCCAGGATCCGGGCGCGCTGCTCGGCGAGCGCGGCCACCCGCTCCGCGCGCGGGCCGGCGGTGGGCAGCGGCCTGATCTGCTCGGCGAGTTGTTCCAGCCGCCGGGTGATGGCGGTGTCGACCAGCTGCGACATGTCGGCGAAATGGTGGAACACCGAGCGCCGCGACACTCCGGCGCGGGCCGCCACCTTGTCCGCCGGGAACTCGGTGCTCCCCTCGTCGAGCAGGGCGAGCAGCGCGTCGGCGATGCGCTCGCGCGTCTGCCGGCCCCGCTCGGTCCGCCCGTCGGCCGCCGACTCCGGTCGATTCTCCACTCGCCCTCCCGATCTCCTCGCATTGACATTGTTGCACTCCAAGTGCAAGCGTAAAAATGCACTCGGAGTGCAAGTTGTTGGTGAAGAGAGGTGAGAGCCGACGATGTTCCACGCCCTGGGGCGCAGCTGCGCCCGCAGACCCGGCCGGGTCCTCGCCGCCTGGCTGGCGGTGCTGCTCGCCCTGGCCGCCGCGGTCCTGGTGTACGGCCGGGCCACCAGCGAGGCCGTGTCCATCCCGGGCAGCGACAGCCAGGCGGCCCGGGACGCGGCGGCCGCCTTCCCCGGGCCGCCGTCGGGAAGCCAGCCCGTGGTGCTGCACGTGCCGGCGGGCAGTGCCCCGCTGACCTCGGACTCCATGAGGGCCGCGGTGGAGGCGGCAGCCGCGCGGATCGCCCGCGTCGAGCACGTCACGGCGGTCACCACGCCCTACGCCCCCGCCGGCGGCGCGGCGATGAGCGCGGACGGCCGCACCGCCTACCTGGCGCTCGGCCTGGACGTCGCCGCCCGCGACATCACCCCGGAGACCGCCGCGGCCGTGGAGGCGGCTGCCGAACCGGCCCGGCGGGCGGGCGTCGAGGTGACGCCGGGCGGCGAGCTCGCCGCGGCCGCCGACAAGGGGTCCACCGGGCACAGTGAGCTGATCGGCCTCGCCGCGGCCGCCGCCGTCCTCTTCCTCGGGCTGCGCTCGGCCTTGGCGGCCGGGCTGCCGATCGCGGTCGGGCTGGTGGGCCTGGGGGTCTCGCTGTCCGCTGTCGGCCTTCTCGGACACGTCGTGGACATGCCGGCCTCCGGCGCCACGCTCGCCGCGATGATCGGGCTCGGGGTGGGCATCGACTACACGCTGTTCTGCCTGGTGCGCTTCCGCTCCTTCCTCGCCGGGGGCGCGGGATCCGTGGAGGCCGCGGCGCGGACGACCGCCACCGCCGGCAAGGCCGCCGCCTTCGCGGGCTGCGCGGTGGCCGCCGCCCTGGCCGGGCTGGCGCTCGGCGGGCTGCCCCTGCTGTACGCGCTGGCGCTGGCGCCGGGGATCGCCGTACTCGTCGCCGTGGCGGCCGCCCTCACCCTGCTGCCGGCGCTGCTGGCGCTCCTCGGCCGGCGGCTCGCTCCGGCCGCGCCCGGGGCCGCGGCCGCCGCCGAGGGGGCCGGCCCGGCGCACGGCGCCCGCCCGCACCGGATCGCCGAGTACGTCGCGGGCCGGCCGTGGGGCCACCTGCTCGCCGGCCTGGCCGTGGTCGCCGTACTGTCCGTCCCCGCGGCCGGTTTGGCGTTCGGCGCGCTCGACGCCGGCGACAAGGCCGCGGGGACGGACAGCCGCACCGCCCACGACCGGCTGGCGGCCGCCTTCGGCCCCGGCGTGAACGGGCCCCTCCAGGTGACGGCGTCCCTGCCCACCGCCGCCGCCGGCCCCGGCGACGGCCGCCTCACCTCGATCACCTCCGCACTGGAGGCCACCCCGGGGGTGGCCTCCCCCGGCGCGCCGCAGCTCGCCGCGGACGCCCGTACCGCCCGCTGGCAGGTCGTCCCCGACACCGGCCCCGGCGATCCGCGGACCGCCGCGCTCGTCGACCGGCTGCGGGAGTCGGCCCTGCCCGCGGCCGCGGCGGGCGGCGGGACGGCCGTCCACGTCGGCGGGTCCGCGGCCGCCCAGGCCGATCTGAACGACCGCCTGGCGCAGCGGATGCCGGCGGTCATCGGGGCCGTCGTCGCCGTGGCCGCGCTGCTGCTCCTTCTGGCGTTCCGCTCGCCCGTCGTCGCGGTCAAGGCGGCCGTGGTGAACCTGCTGTCGGTGGCCGCCGCGTACGGTGTGCTCACCGCCGTGTTCCAGTGGGGCCTGGGGGCCGCGCTGATCGGCCTGGAGGGGCCGGTGCCGGTCCCGGGGTACGTGCCCCTGCTGCTGTTCGCCGTCCTGTTCGGACTGTCCATGGACTACGAGGTGTTCCTGCTCAGCTCCGTCCGCGAGGCGTACCTGCGGCACGGGGACAACCGGCGCGCCGTCGTCGAGGGCCTGGCGGGGACCGGGCGCGTGATCACCTCGGCAGCAGCGATCATGGTGTGCGTGTTCCTGAGCTACCTGCTGTCCGCGGATCCCGTGGTGAAGATGTTCGGCATCGGCCTGGCCGCGGCCGTCGCACTCGACGCCACGGTCGTCCGCGGGCTGCTGGTTCCGACCGGCATGGTGCTGCTGGGCACACGCAACTGGTGGCTGCCCGGACCGCTGGACCGCCCTGGCCCCGTATGGACATCGAGGGCGAGGGCGCGGACCGCGGCACGCGGCCGCACCCGGCCGCGCCCGGACCCGCCGCCACCGAGCCGACCCCCGCACCGTGAGGAACCCGGAGCCCATGCCCGCCGACGCACCGACCACCCC
>NZ_RPSE01000407.1:0-5408 GCF_003949955.1 Streptomyces sp. WAC05292 | reverse complement strand
GGGGCGGGGTCAGGCGGCCGCGGGGACGACGGGTGCGGCGGCCTCCGCCGGGGACAGCGCCAGCTCCAGCACCTGGCGCACGTCCGTCACCGGGTGCACCTGGAGCCGCTCCAGCACCTCGGCGGGCACGTCGTCGAGGTCGGCCTCGTTGCGCTTGGGGATGATGACGGTGGTCAGTCCGGCGCGGTGCGCGGCGAGCAGCTTCTGCTTGACGCCGCCGATGGGCAGGACCCGGCCGGTGAGGGAGACCTCGCCGGTCATGGCCACGTCGGTGCGGACCTGCCGGCCGGAGAGCAGCGAGGCCAGGGCGGTCGTCATGGTGATGCCCGCGCTCGGCCCGTCCTTGGGGACGGCCCCCGCCGGGAAGTGGATGTGCACGCCCCGGTCCTTCAGGTCGGCGACCGGCAGCTCCAGCTCCGCGCCGTGCGAGCGGAGGAAGCTGAGGGCGATCTGCGCGGACTCCTTCATGACGTCGCCGAGCTGCCCGGTCAGCACCAGCCCGGCCGCGCCCGTCTCCGGGTCGGCGAGGGACGCCTCGACGAACAGGACGTCCCCGCCGGCGCCGGTCACGGCCAGGCCGGTGGCCACTCCGGGGACGGCGGTGCGCCGCTCGGCGGGGTCCTGCGCGGACTCCGGGACGTGGTGCGGGCGCCCGATGAGCCCGCGCAGGTCGTCGGCGCCGATGTGCAGGGGCAGGTCCCCCTCGCCCAGTTCGTGTTGGGCGGCCACCTTGCGCAGCAGGCGGGCGATGGAGCGCTCCAGGGTGCGGACGCCCGCCTCGCGGGTGTACTCGCCGGCCAGCCTGCGCAGGGCGGCGTCCTCCAGGACCACTTCCTCCGCGGCCAGGCCGGCGCGCTCCAGCTGGCGGGGCACCAGGTGGTCGCGGGCGATGACGATCTTCTCGTCCTCGGTGTAGCCGTCGAGGCGGACCAGCTCCATGCGGTCGGCGAGGGCCTCGGGAATGGCCTCAAGGACGTTGGCGGTGGCGAGGAAGACGACGTCGCTGAGGTCGAGCTCGACCTCCAGGTAGTGGTCGCGGAAGGTGTGGTTCTGCGCCGGGTCGAGGACTTCGAGGAGAGCTGCGGCGGGGTCGCCGCGGAAGTCGGAGCCGACCTTGTCGATCTCGTCGAGGAGGACGACGGGGTTCATCGACCCGGCCTCCTTGATCGCGCGGACGATGCGGCCGGGGAGCGCGCCGACGTACGTGCGGCGGTGGCCGCGGATCTCGGCCTCGTCGCGGACGCCGCCGAGGGCGACGCGGACGAACTTGCGGCCCATCGCGTGGGCGACGGACTCGCCGAGGGAGGTCTTGCCGACACCGGGCGGCCCGACGAGGGCGAGGACGGCCCCGCCGCGCCGGCCGCCGACGACGCCCATCCCGCGGTCGGAACGGCGCTTGCGGACGGCGAGGTACTCGGTGATGCGGTCCTTGACGTCGGCGAGGCCGGCGTGTTCGGCGTCCAGGACGGCGCGGGCGCCGCGGATGTCGTAGGCGTCCTCCGTGCGCTCGTTCCAGGGGAGTTCGAGGACGGTGTCCAGCCAGGTGCGGATCCAGGAGCCCTCCGGGGACTGGTCGCTGGCCCGCTCCAGCTTGTCGACCTCCTTGAGCGCGGCCTCGCGGACCTTCTCCGGGAGGTCGGCGGCCTCGACGCGGGCGCGGTAGTCGTCGGACTCCTCGCCCTCCTTCTCGCCGTTCAGCTCGCGGAGCTCCTTGCGGACGGCGTCGAGCTGGCGGCGCAGCAGGAACTCGCGCTGCTGCTTGTCCACGCCGTCCTGGACGTCCTTGGCGATGGACTCGGCGACGTCCTGCTCGGCGAGGTGGTCGCGCAGCCAGGCGATGGCGAGCCGGAGGCGGGCGACGGGATCCGCGGTCTCCAGCAGCTCGACCTTCTGTGCGACGGTCAGGAACGGGGAGTAGCCGGAGTTGTCGGCCAGCGCCGAGACGCCCTCGATCTGCTGGATGCGGTCGACGACCTGCCAGGCGCCGCGCTTCTTCAGCCAGCTGGTGGCGAGGGCCTTGTACTCCTTGACGAGCTCGGTGACGGCGCCGGGCAGCGGGTCGGCGAGCCGCTCGTCGACGCTCTCGCCCTCGACCCACAGGGCGGCTCCGGGGCCGGTGGTGCCGGCGCCGATGCGCACGCGGCCGACGCCGCGGATGAGGGCGCCGGGGTCGCCGTCGGCGAGGCGGCCCACCTGCTCGACGGTCCCGAGCACACCGGTGCCGGCGTACCTGCCGTCGACCCGCGGGACGAGCAGCACCCGCGGCTTCCCGCTGCCGCCCGCGGCCTGGGCGGCCTCGACGGCCCCCCGCACCTCGGCGTCGGACAGGTCCAGCGGAACCACCATTCCGGGCAGCACGACCTCGTCGTCGAGCGGCAGCACGGGCAGGGTGAGCGTTACGGACGTCGAAGCCATGATCTTCCTTCCGGCAGTCAAGTTGAGCTACACCGACTCAATGGATATGCGCGGCCCGGTGTTCCCCAACAGGCGTTCGCCGGGGGCGAACGGGCGTCGAACGGGGGCCGGGGTGAGTGCGGGCGTCCCCTGCGGGTCAGGGGTCGGTTCGGCTGTCGGTGGGGCGGCTTAGCCTCCGGGCATGGGCATGATCGGGATGTACGTGCGGTTGCGGCCCGCCGAGTTTCGGCGGGCGCTGCGCGAGCCGGAATGGGCGCGGGAGCTGGCGAACGGGCTGGCCGAGGCGGAATGGGCGGCGCCCGAGGCGCCGTCGCCGCCGCCGTCACCGCCCGGGGCGGGGGCGGCGCGGTGTCACAGCACCGACAAGGCGTGGCACGCGCTGTCGTTCCTGCTGGACCGGATCGGCTTCCCGGTGGACGCCGTCCACGGCGACGCGGCCGTGCCGGGCGCGTCTCCCTGGGGGTACGGGCCGCCGCGGCACCTCGCGCCCGACCGCGTCGCCGCGGCCGCCGAGGCCCTCGCGGCCACACCGCCCGACGTGCTGGTCGACGGGGTCACCGCGCGGGACCTGGCCGCGGAGGACGTTTATCCGGCGGCGGTGTGGCAACGCGGTGAGCCGCTGGAGTGGGTGGTGGACCACTACCGGGAGCTGGAGCGGTTCTTCCGCGGCGCCGCCCGGGAGGGGGACGGGATGCTCGTCTGGATCGAGTAGCAACCGGTCGGGCCGGGTGCGGCTGCGGGTTCGGCTGCGGGTTCGGCATCGGCGGGCGGGCGTCCCGGCCCCGGCGGCCGGCAGCGACGACCCGCCCCGCAGGGCATCGGCGGCCCACCGAGGCCACGGCCCCGCCCGTGGCGGGACACACCCCTCCGGACCGCCTCGTCCGGTACGCGCGCACGGCGGTCTGCCGGCGGACTGTGGCCGGCCTCCACGCCTGAACCCCGCGCACCCGGGTGCGGGCAGCCGCTCACGGCCTCGGCGCGCGGCGGCTAGGGGCACGTGCCGCGGCGGGCGTGGATCGTGAGGCGGGCGCCGTGGAGGCTCGTCACCGAGCAGACGTCGAAGTGGGTCGCCAGGACCTCCCGTTTCACCGCCTCGCGCGGGTACGGGTCCAGCGGCTGGCCCTCCGGGTCGGTGAGGGCCACCACCCGCGGTGACGCCAGCAGCCGGGCCCGGATCTCGTCCGGCGGCAGCTCCGTGCCCCACAGGCTCGCCGAGGCGGCCGGGGTGCGCTCCAGCGCCAGGTCGTCCAGGGTGCCGTACACGCCGGGCGAGGACAGCAGCCACTCGCGGCGCCGGGCCGGCATGAACAGCACCGGGTCGCCGGGGCGGGCCTGCTCGCGGACGGCGGCGGCCACCGCGAGGGCGTCGTCCTTGCGGCTCTCGGGCGTGCGCAGCCACACCGACCAGCAGACTGCGGGTACCAGCAGCACGGCCGCCGGCGCCCATCGAAGTCGGCCGCGGGCGTTCGCGAGGCGCGCCCCGGCGGCCAGGGCGAGCCCGGCGAGGGAGTAGAGGACGTACCGGTCGACGTACCAGGGGTGGACCAGCGAGACGGCCAGCAGCAGTCCCGGAGGCAGCAGGGCGAGCGGTACGGCGACGCGGGCCAGGCGGTCCGGCAGCGCACCGCGCCGGGCGAGCAGCCAGACGGCCGCGACGACCACGGCGTACGCAGCCCAGTCGTGCCACTTCGGCCGGCCGAGCCAGCCCAGCTGCTGCTCGGCCTGCCGGGCGCTGACCGCGGCGAGCGGCAGGAGCAGGGCGAGCACGGCGCAGGCGCTGCGCCGCCAGCCCGGCGAGCGGCGCCCGGTGACGGCGTGGGCGGCAAGGGCGAGGACCGCGAACTCGTGCAGCCAGCAGCCGAGCAGCATGACGGCCCCGTACGCCGCCCAGCGCTCGCGCAGCATCAGGTACGTGGCCCAGACGACGGCTGCGGCGACGAGCGCGTACGACCGGCCCTCCTGGGCGTACGCCTGCACCGGTGGGAGTACCGCGTAGACGGCTCCGGCGATCATCCCTGCCCGCTCCCCGGCGAGGCGGCGGCCGACCGCGGCGACGCCGGCGGCGGCAAGGGCCGTCGCGGCGACCGACGGGAGCCGCAGCGCCCACAGGCCGCCGTCGAGCGCCGCGTCCGGGCCCGTGCCGGCGATCCGGAGGACGGCGTGCACGAGCAGGTAGTACAGGCCGTGCACCGCGTCGACCTGTCCTACGAGTTCCCACAGCCCGGAGGGCGGCCGGTGCGCGACCTGCCAGGTGACGGACTCGTCCCGCCACATGCTGCCGCCGCGCCCCAGGCCCCACAGGCCGAGGACGAGGGCGAGCAGCGGCGGCAGTGCGCGCCGGACGGCGGTGCGGATGCGGTCCTCCGGTGGGTTCCGTGGGAGCGGTGCGCCCCCCATACTCGGGGGTCGGCCGGCCGGTGAAACCTGCGGGGGGTGGGTGTGCGCGCACGGAGAGTGGCGAGGTCGGCGGGAGCGCTGGTGTGGGTGGCGGCGGTGCTGGCCGGGTGCGGCGCGGCGCCCGGGGGCGGCTCCTCGCCCTCGCCGGTGGGCGCGCCGCCCGCGACCCGCGCTCCGTCCACGCCGCCTGCACCGTCGCAGGCCTCCCCGGCGACGGCCGTGCCCTCCGCCCCCGCCGAACGGCTGGTGACGGTGACCCGGAGCGGCGGCTATGCCGGGAAGACGACGAGCCTGCTGGTCAAGGCCGACGGCTCGTGGGCGCGCCTGGACGGCGAGGCCCGCCCGGCGGGCGCGGGCCGGCTGTCGCCGGAGGACCTCGCGGAGCTTCGTGCCGCGCTCGCCGCGGCGGACTTCCCGAGGCTGCCGCGGGTCTCGACGGACGGCGGCACCGTCTTCGACGGGTTCACGTACGCGTTCGTGCACGCGGGCCGCGAGGTGGTGACGGCCGACGGCTCCATCCCGCCTGGCCTGCGGCCCGTCCTGGACGCCCTTCCCCCCTTCGAGGCCGACTGAGCGGCGCCACCGCCCACCGCACC
>NZ_RPSE01000406.1:0-5409 GCF_003949955.1 Streptomyces sp. WAC05292 | reverse complement strand
GCGCAGACGGCGGCGCAGACGACGGCGGCCCCCCGGCCCGCCCGGGGGGCCGCCGTCGTCTGCGCCGCCGTCTGCGCGGCCGTCCTCGCGTCGGTGCCGGCCGGTCCGGCCGCGGCGGCGGGAGGGGCCGCCGCGGCGAGCCCGGCCCCCACGGCCGCCGCGACCGGCTTCACCATCGCGGACCCGCGGATAAAGGAGTCGAGCGGGCTGGCCGCGAGCCGCGCCCACCCGGGCGTGTACTGGACGCACAACGACAGCGACGACGGCCCGTACGTGTACGCGGTCGACTCGGCGACGGGCAGGACGGTGGCCCGGCTGACCCTGACCGGCATCGGCCGGCCCCGCGACGTCGAGGCGATCTCGCTCGGCCCCGACGGGCAGCTGTACGTCGGCGACATCGGCGACAACAAGGACGGCACCTGGGACCACGTCTGGATCTACCGCTTCCCCGAGCCCGCGAAGCTCGGCGACGCCGCGGTGAAGGCGGAGCAGTTCACGGTGCGCTACGCGGACGGGCCGCGCAACGCGGAGGCGCTGATGGTGCACCCGGTGACGGGCCGTGTGTACATCGCGAGCAAGAGCGAGGACAAGGGCGGCCTGTACGAGGGCCCCGAGAAGCTGTCCGCGTCGGGGGCCAACGTCTTCCGGCGGGTGGCGGACCTGCCGTGGGTGACGGACGGCGCGTTCTCCCCGGACGGTGCGAGCCTCACCCTGCGCGGCTACTTCTTCGCGAAGACCTGGGCGTGGAAGGACGGCCGGCCGCAGGGGGCGGGGGCGGCCGTGGGCGCGCCGTGGCAGGGGCAGGCGGAGTCCGTGACGTACACCGCGGACGGGTCGGCGCTGATGTTCGGCGCGGAGGGCGCGAACAGCCGTGTGGTGGCCGTCCCGGTGCAGCCCGCGGCGGCCGGGGTGCCGGCCGGGCCGGGGGCCTCGGCCGCACCGGGCGCGCCGCCGGCCGCCGCCCCGGAGGGCGGTGGGGGCGGCGTGGGCCGCGGTGCGGCGGTGCTGGCGGTCGGTGCGCTGCTCGTCGTGGCGGGCCGGCGGCTGTTCCGCCGGCGCCCCCGCTCCTCGTAGGGACCCCGCCCGGCGGCCGCCGGCTCAGGCCGCCTTGACGAGGTGGCCGCGGGTCCCGGTGGGGACGAAGACGACGCCGCGGCGGCTGACGCTGAGGCGCAGGTTGCCGACCCGGGAGAGGACGACGCCGATCGCGGCGGCCGCGGCCAGCGACACGAGGCCGCCCGCGGCCATGCCGGTGCGGACCCCGTAGGTGTCGGTGACCCAGCCGACGAGCGGCGCGCCGATCGGGGTGCCGCCGGAGAACACCATCATGAACAGGGCCATGACGCGGCCCCGCATCTCGGGGTCGCAGGCCGTCTGGACGCCCGCGTTCGCGGTGACGTTCACGGTCAGCCCGAACATGCCGAGCGGGACGAGCAGCGCCGCGAACAGCCAGAACGACGGCGCGAAGGCGGCCGCGACCTCCAGGACGGCGAACAGCACCGCCGCGGCGACCAGCATCCGCAGCCGCGAGGTGCCGCGCCGGGCGGCGAGGAGCGCGCCGGCGAGGGAGCCGGCCGCGAGGAGCGTGTTCAGCAGGCCGTACGTGCCGGCGTCCTTGTGGAAGACGTCGGAGACGAACGCCGTCAGCCAGATCGGGAAGTTGAACCCGAAGGTGCCGACGAAGCCGACGAGCACGATCGGCCAGAGCAGCTCGGGCCGCCCGGCGACGTACCGGACGCCCTCCCGGAGCTGGCCCTTGGCGCGCGGCTGCGGTGCGGTGCGGTGCAGCTCGGCCGGGCGCATCAGCAGCAGGGCGGCGACCGGCGCGGCGAAGGACAGTCCGTTCAGCAGGAAGGCCCAGCCGGAGCCGACGGCGGTGATCAGGAGGCCGGCGACCGCCGGGCCGACCAGCCGCGCGGACTGGAAGTTCGCCGAGTTCAGGCTGATCGCGTTGGCGATCTGGTCGGGGCCGACCATCTCGGAGACGAAGGTCTGCCGGGCGGGGTTGTCCACGACGGTGATCAGGCCGATCAGCAGTGCGGCGACGTAGACGTGCCAGACCTGGACGTGCCCGGCGAGCGTGAGCACGGCGAGCGCGACACCGGTCAGGCCCATCAGGCTCTGCGTGGCGACGATCAGCGGCCGCTTGGGCAGCCGGTCGGCGAGGACGCCGCCGTAGAGGCCGAACACCAGCATGGGCAGGAACTGCAGCGCGATGGTGATGCCGACCGCGGAGGCCGAGCCGGTCAGGGACAGCACCAGCCAGTCCTGGGCGATGCGCTGCATCCAGGTGCCGGTGTTGGACACGACCTGTCCCGTGGCGAAGAGCCGGTAGTTCCGGATCTTCAACGAGCCGAACATCGAGGACTTCGTGTTCCGGCCCGTGGCGCGAGTGGTAGTGGTGGGTGTATGGCCGGGTGCGGAGGATGCTCCGTTTCCCGTACTCAAAGGCGTTCGCCTCCCGGTGTGGTTCCTACAGGTGGGCGAGCTTCTCCAGGACGGGTGCGGCTGCGCGCAGCCGGGCCCATTCGTCCTCGGTGAGCTCCGCCGCGAGCCCGGCCAGGAAGGCGTTGCGCTTGCGGCGGCTCTGTTCGAGCATCGCCTCGGCCTCCTCCGTCTGGCTGACCACCTTCTGGCGGCGGTCGTCGGGGTGCGGTTCGAGCTTGACCAGGCCCTTCGCCTCCAGGAGGGCGACGATGCGCGTCATGGACGGCGGCTGTACGTGTTCGCGCCGGGCCAGCTCGCCGGGCGTGGCCCGGCCGCACCGGGCGAGGGTGCCGAGGACCGACATCTCGGTCGGGCTCAGCGATTCGTCGACGCGCTGGTGCTTCAGGCGCCGGCCCAGCCGCATGACGGCGGAGCGGAGGTCGTTCACGGCGGCGGCGTCGTCGCCATGGGTCAGGTCAAGCATGTCCTTAGCGTAACTCATTACTCTCGCTAAAGACCAATCGGTTTTCCCGCCCTGTCCGGCGACCGGCTCCGCGTCACTCATACGAGTGAGCGTGGGCCGAAAAGCCACCCGCGTGCGCGTCCTGTGCGGTGACCCTTTCGCCATGGGGACACAGGTGCTCAGCATGCGCATGGACGGGGAGCTGCTCGACCGCCTCCGCACTCATGCCGCCAAACGCGGAATGAGCGTCCAGGACTATGTCGTCCGGACGCTCATCCGCGATGACTTCGACGAGCGCTTCAAGGCGGCCGTCGACGAGACCGAGAAGTTCTACGGCCGCACCTGAGGCCGTCGGGGGGCTACGACGTCAGGCCGAGGGCCGGCATCGCGTAGTAGAAGACGAACACCGCCGAGACGGCGTACATGGCCGCCGGTACCTCGCGGCCCCGGCCGGTCGCCAGCCGCAGCACGCTGAAGCTGATGAAGCCGATGCCGATGCCGTTGGTGATCGAGTAGGTGAAGGGCATCATCACCATGGCCAGGAAGGCCGGGACGGCGATGGTGAAGTCGCTCCAGTCGATGTCCTTGACCGAGCCCGCGAGGATCAGGAAGCCGACGGCGACGAGGGCCGGCGTGGCCGCCTGCGACGGGACCATGGTGGCGAGCGGGGTGAGGAACAGCGCGGCGGCGAAGAGGCCGCCGGTCACCACGTTGGCCAGGCCGGTGCGCGCGCCCTCGCCGACGCCCGCGGTGGACTCCACGAAGCAGGTGGTGGCGGAGGAGGAGGTCGCGCCGCCGGAGGCGACGGCGAGGCCGTCGACGAGCAGGACCTTGTTGATGCCGGGGAAGGTGCCGTCCTTCTCGATGAGCTTGGCCTCGTCGCCGACGCCGAGGATCGTGCCCATCGCGTCGAAGAAGCAGGACAGCAGCACGGTGAAGACGAAGAGGCAGCCGGTCAGCAGGCCGACCTCGGCGAAGCCGCCGAAGAGGCTGACCTCGCCGACGAGCCCGAAGTCGGGGGCGGCCACGGGGCTGCCCGGCCACTCGGGCACGGTCAGGCCCCAGCCGGAGTCCGGCAGCTGCACGACGGCCTGGACGGCGACCGCGACGGCGGTCATGGCCACGATGGAGATCAGGATCGCGCCGGGCGTCTTGCGGATCAGCAGGGCGAGGGTCAGCAGCACGCCGGCGACGAAGATCAGCACCGGCCAGCCGAGCAGGTGGCCGCCCGTGCCGAGCTGGAGCGGGACGGTGGTGTGCGCGGCGTCGGGGATGCGGGTGACGAACCCGGAGTCGACGAGGCCGATCAGCATGATGAACAGGCCGATGCCGATCGCGATGCCCTTGCGCAGGCCGAGCGGGACCGCGTTCATGACCCGCTCGCGCAGGCCGGTCGCGACGAGCAGCATGACGACGAAGCCGGCGAGGACGACCATGCCCATCGCGTCCGGCCAGCTCATCCGGGGGGCGAGCTGGAGGGCGACGACCGTGTTGACGCCGAGGCCGGCGGCGAGCGCGATCGGGACGTTGCCGATGACGCCCATGAGGAGGGTGGTGAGGGCCGCCGTCAGGACGGTGGCGGTCACGAGCTGGCCGCCGTCGAGCTGGTGGCCGTACATGTCCTTCGCGCTGCCGAGGATGATCGGGTTCAGCACGATGATGTAGGCCATCGCGAAGAAGGTGGCGAAGCCGCCGCGCACCTCGCGGGCCACGGTCGAGCCGCGCTCGGAGATCTTGAAGAAGCGGTCCACCGCGGAGGCTCCGGAAGCCGGGGGCCGGGCGGGGGAGGCGGGGGCCGGAGCAGGGGCCGACGTGGTCATACGGTCCTCATTGCGTGGGCATTTGGGGGTTCATACGAGAGAAATGGGCCATGCCCAAACCGTTTCAGTATGAACACATGAACGAAAGCCCGTCCATCTCCGCGCGTAGACCCCGAATTCCGCGGCCTAGACTGAGGGCCATGGCGAAATGGACAGCGAAACACGAGGCCCCCGAGCCCCTCGAAGGCCCGGTCGTCGCGACCGTCACCGGGGGCACGATCCTCTGGTTCGCCCTCTTCGTCCTCCAGCTGCCCTTCTATGGCTGGTTCGCCGACCGCGGCCTGCTGTGGTGGGTGTGGTGCTGCGCCGCGGGCGGCGTCCTCGGCCTCATCGGCATCCGGTACGTGCGCGGCCGCGACGCCGCGCTCAAGCGGCACGCCGCCGAGCGGGCGGCGCGGCAGGACGGCGCCTGAGCCGCCCCCGGAGCACCCCCGGGCCGCAACCCGGCACCCCTTCGACCCGGGGACGATTTCCCTCATCCCGAAGTCGGATCTTCCCACCGCTCGGCGGGTGAAGCCGCAGTTCCGGCTCTAACGTCGAAAGCATGACGCAGCGGGCGAAGATCGAATCGGGCGGTCCCGAACCGGGCGGCGGAACCGGCACCGGAACCGGCACCGGAACGGGAACCGGAACCGGGGCCGGCAAGCACGGCGCCGGCATCGACGCCGGCGCCGAACTCGACCCCGTCCACCCCGTCAG
>NZ_RPSE01000405.1:0-5439 GCF_003949955.1 Streptomyces sp. WAC05292 | reverse complement strand
GCGGAGGACAGCGCGTACGACGGCGTGGGGGCGGGGGCGGCCTCGGAGCCGACGGCCGAGGCCCCCCCCGCCCCCACGCCGTCGTACGCGCTGTCCTCCGCCCCGCAGACCGTGCCGGCCGTCCGCGAGCACGAGCCCGCCCGCGGGCCCGGCTGGCGGCCCGCCGCCGACGCGCGGGTCGTCGTACCCGCGGCCGACAGTGCGGCCCTCGCGGACGAGGGCAGGCTGCTCGCCGGCGAACTGCGCATGCAGTTCACCGACGCGTCCGGGGCGCGCCCCGGCGACGTCGAACTGGCCCTCGGGGCGCGCGGCTCCGGGGCGCCCGAGTCGTACACCATGGCCGTCCAGGACGGGCGGGTCCGGATCACCGGGGCCGACGAGGCCGGCGTCTTCTACGGCACCCGAACCCTGAAACAGGAGGTGGCGCGGGCCGGTTCGGCGCCCGAGGGCACCGTGCGCGACGCTCCGGCCCATGCGCAGCGCGGCCTGAACCTCGACATCGCCCGCAAGAACTTCAGCGCCGGGTGGATCGAGGACCGGCTGCGGCAGATGGCCGACCTCAAGCTCAACCAGCTGGGTCTGCACTTCTCCGACGACCAGGCCTTCCGGATCGAGTCGGACACGCACCCGGAGATCGTCTCCACGCCGCACCTGACCAAGGCGGAGGTGCGGCGCATCACGGCACTCGCCGCCCGGCTGCACATCGCCGTCGTCCCCGAGATCGACTCGCCGGGCCACCTGGGGGCCGTGCTGCGCGTCCACCCGGACCTCCAGCTGCGCGACGCCCAGGGCAAGGCGGTCAAGGGGGCGGTCGACATCTCGAACCCGGCCGCGGCCCGGCTCGTCGACGAGCTGCTGCGCGAGTACCTGCCGCTGTTCCCCGGCACCGGCTGGCATCTGGGAGCCGACGAGTACCAGGCGCTCGTCTACCGCGACCCGCAGGCGTCCTTCCCGCAGCTGGCCCGCGCCGCCCGGGAGCGGTTCGGGCCGTCCGCGAAGGTCCAGGACCTCGCGACGGGCTGGCTCAACGACCGGGCGGCCGTCGTCCGCCCCGCGGGCCGGGTGCCGAAGGCCTGGAACGACGGCTTCTTCGCCGGCGGCGTGGTGCAGCCCGCCGCGGACATCCAGGCCGAGTACTGGACGGGCCGCGAGATCGGGGCGCGCCCGCCGCTCCCGTACCTGGAGGAGGGCCGGAAGGTCGTCAACCTCAACGACGAGTACCTGTACTACGTCCTCGGCGAGCCGAACGACTTCACCTACCCGACGGGGCAGCGCATCTACGAGGAGTGGACGCCGCTGGTGCTGCGCGGCAGCACCCCCGTACCGGCCCGCTACGCGCCGCAGATCCTGGGCGCGCGCTTCGCGGTCTGGTGCGACCTCGCCGGGGCGCAGACCCAGGAGCAGGTGGCCGCCGGGATCCGGCTTCCCCTGGCGGCGCTCGCGCAGAAGGTGTGGGACTCCCGTCCGCCGCAGCAGGACTGGGCCGCCTTCAAGGCCCTCGTGGACCGGCTCTGAGGGGGACCGGAGGTCAACCGGTGCGGCTGCCGGCCCGCTCGCGGCGCTGCCAGCGGTACCGGGTCACCTGCGCGAGCAGCGGCAGAGCCGTCACCACGGTCAGCGTCCAGGCTCCGGCGAAGGCCCAGATCAGCGGTGGCGACACCGTCACCGCGGCCGCGATCAGCAGGCCCAGGGTCGCCACCGCGAGGGCGCCCGCGGCCATGGCCTGGTGGCGCGGCCGCGCGAAGCGCATGATCCGGTCCAGGGACCGGTCGCGCTTGAGGTGCGCCTCGATCGAGGAGAGCGCGCGCCGTTCGCGGTCGGAGAGTCCTGATCCGTCCATCACGTACCTCCAGGGGCTGCCGCCGCCGCGTGCGGAGCGCAGCCGCCGACCTGCGGATACCCGCCCGCGCCGGGGTCAATCCCCGCGGCCGGCGCCCGGCCCGCAGGGGCGGGGCGGCCGGGCCGCGGGGACAGGCCCGCCGGTCACCAGATGGAGTCGACCCACTCCGGGTGGTCGATGAACGGGTTCCGGTTGTGCTGGTAGACGTCGAAGATGACCTGGTTGCGGCGGCGTTCGAAGGCGTCCGGCGGGTCGATCCGGTTCCACTCCTTCAGCACGGAGATCCGGCCCATGGCCGGGGCGCTGCCGTTGTCGACCCGGTCGTTGACCTCCAGGTCGGCGAAGCCGTCGCCGCCGTCGTAGCGGACGGCCATGTAGAGCAGCATGCGGGCCACGTCGCCCTTGACGGCGTCGCGGGGCTCGAAGGAGTCGGCGTCGGTGAGGCTGCCGGGGGCCTCGGGGACCGGGCTGCCGCCCTCGTCGAAGTCCTTGTTGCCGCGGATGTTGTTGACGGTGACGTCTTCGGGGCGCAGGTGGTGCAGGTCGGTGCCCGGGCCGGTGGTGGTGCCGAAGTCGCCGTGGCTCTTGGCCCAGACGTGCTCGCGGTTCCAGTCGTCGGAGTCGCCGCCGTAGGCCGACTTGGACTGCGAGCGGCCGGAGTACACCAGGATCACGTTGTTGGGGTTGGCGGGATCCTGGTCGGTCGCCTTCAGCGCGTTCCACACGCTGCTGTAGCCGATCTTGGACTGGTTCTTCACGATGTCGTGGAGCGCGGTCTTCAGGGCGGCGCCGGTCTTGCCCTCGGCGGGGGCGTAGTACGGGTCGTATGCGTTCACGGAGGCGGCCGTGTCCGCCTGCCGGATCGTTCCGGCGGACGCCGCGGCCGGTATGCCGACCAGCGTGGCGGCGGCGAGACCGACCGCCCATGCGGAGTGGCGGGACATCTTCATGGTGTGGGGGACCTCTTCACGTGCACCGCTCCCGCCAAGGCGGTTGGCGGGACGTCAGGTGGCAGAGCGAGGTCATATTGTCATGCGCCGGACAACACATGGCCACGGGTGTGGGGCCTGCACTTTTCACGCTCCGCCGAAACATCCCGCGGCCACCGGCGGAGCGACGTCTTCCGGCCCCGGCCCCGCCGGCCCGCCCGCGGCCCTGCCGACCCCGCCGACTCCGCCGACCCCGCCGGCCCGTCCGGGCGACCGGACGGGCCGGCGGGCGGGTGTCAGCTGCCCGTGGTGATCTGCGGTGCGGGCTCGCTCTTGAAGTTGGCCGGGCCGAAGTTCTTCTTCACGGCCGCGTCCCAGGAGCCGTCCTGCACCATCTTCTTCAGGGCGGCGCTGATCTGGGCCTGGAGGTCCTTGCTGCCCTTCTTGATGCCGATGCCGTAGCTCTCGTTGCTGAGGTTGAGGCCGACCAGCTTGAACTTGCCGGCGTTCTCCTTCTTCGCCGCGTAGCCGGCCAGGATGGAGTTGTCCGTGGTCATCGCGGCGACGCGGCCCTCTTCGAGGGCGACGAGGCACTCCGAATAGGTCTCCAGCTCCAGCAGGCTCGCCTTGGGCGCCAGGGTCTGCTTGATGTTCTGCGCCGACGTGGAGCCGGTGACCGAGCAGAGTTCCTTGTTGTTCAGGTCCTCGGCCTTGGTGATCGAATTCTCCCCGGCGCGGACGAGCAGGTCCTGGTGGGCGGTGAAGTACGGGCCGGCGAAGTCGACCTTCTCCTTGCGCTTGTCGCTGATCGAGTACGACGCGGCGACGAACTTCACCTCGTTGTACTGGAGCAGCAGCTCGCGGTCGGAGCTGTCGACCTTCTTGAAGGAGATCTGCTCCGGCTTGTAGCCGAGTTCCTTGCCGATGTAGGTGGCGACGTCCACGTCGAATCCGGAGAACGTGCCGCCCGGCTCTCGGTAGCCCACGCCCGGCTGGTCGAACTTGATGCCGACCGAGAGGGTCCCCTGGGGGCCTTCGTCGCCGCCGCAACCGGTGGCGGTCAGGGCGAGGCCGATCACTGCGGCGGCCGCACCGGCCTTGGGAACCCTCATGTTGTGCACTCTTTCCTCAGGACGCGGCGGGCGCGGAGCGGGATCACCGGACCGCGCGGGCACCGCGGGGACGTACGGGCGTCAAGACGCGTGTACCAGGAAGCTAGGAACGCCTTCGGCGCGGTGTCACTGCAATTGAGCGAAACTTGAGGTAACGATCCGGCTCGGCCGGAGTTTGTGCGGCGAATACGCCTTCAGGAGGGATGCAGAGGATATGCCCGATTTCTGATTCGGGCGTCGGGCGGTGTCAATTCGCCCTCAAGCGGCCGATGAGGTCCAGTCCTGTGTAATTCGGGCATCGCGCCATTCAAACTGGTGATCGGGAAACGGTCCGGCGGCCGCTATGATCTGCCGGGCAAGGCCGTAGCGCAGAGGTCGTCGCGCCCAAGCATCGAGCTGGAGGACGTCGGTTCGAATCCGACCGGTCTTGCGCTTTACCTGTTGTGGCGGACGCCGGGCACCGGCGAGAAACCGGTGGAGTGGTGATGACACGGTCCATACCCGTACGGTGCCCCGCGATCGAGCACCCCGACCTGCCGCTCGCCGACCCCGCCGGCCTCGACCCGCTGCTCGCCCGGCTCGCCGCCGCCGAACCCGTCACCGCCGACGAGGCGTTCACCCTCGGCACCCTGCGCGCCGACGGCCGCCTCGACCTCTGCAAGCAGGGCCTCGGCCCCGCCGGCGGCGCCCTGGTCGCCACCGCCGCGGCACGCTCGCCGCACGCCCGCCACCTGCTGCTCGGCACCAACTCCCTCGGCGACGAAGGAGCCCGCAGCCTCGCCGCGTCCCTCGCCGCCGGACACGGACTGCACACGCTCTACCTCGGCTGCAACCGCATCGGCCCCGGCGGCGCCGCCGCCCTCGCGGCCGCGCTCGCCGACGACACCACGGCCAAAGCCCTCTGGCTGAAGCGGAACCCCCTCCACGAGGACGGCGCCCGGACCCTCGCGGCACTGCTGCGCCGCAACCGCACCCTGCGCACCCTCGACCTCGTCAACACCGGCATCGGCAGCGAGGGCGTACGCCTCCTCCTCGACGCCCTGCGCACCCGCGAGACCCCGCTGGAGCGGCTCTTCCTCGGCGGCAACGGCCTCACCGCCGACGACGCCCCGCTGCTCGCCGCCCTCATCCGGGAGGCCGGAGTCCGCGAGCTGTACCTGCCCGCCAACCACCTCGGGGACGCCGGTGCCGCCGTCCTCGCCGCCGCCGCGGCCGCCGACCCCGGCCGACCCGTCCGCCTCGGCCTCGGCGGCAACGGCATCGGCCCGGCCGGAGCCAGGGCCCTCGCCGACGCCCTCGGCGGCATCGAAGCCCTGGACCTCGGGCGCGCCCGCTCCGAGCGCAGCCTCGGCGCACCCGGCAACGCCACCGGCGACGAAGGCGCGCACGCCCTCGCCTCCGCGCTCCCCGGCAGCCCGCTGCGCCGCCTGGAGCTGCGGCACACCGGCCTCACCGGCCGCGGCGCGAAGGGCCTCCTCGCCGCGGTCCACGACGGCTCCCCGCTGGAGTACGTCGGCCTCGGCCCGGGCCTGCCCCGCCGGGTGAAGCGGTCCCTCAC
>NZ_RPSE01000404.1:0-5467 GCF_003949955.1 Streptomyces sp. WAC05292 | reverse complement strand
CCTCGGAAACCGGCCCCACCGGCCCCACCGGCCCCACCGGCCGCACCGAGCCGGGTGGGGCCATCGGCCGGACCGGAGCCGCCGGGCCCGGTACGGGCCGGGGCCTGCTGGACGTGCTCGGCGTCGCCGCGATCGTCCTCGACTCCCAGGGGCGGATCGTCCTGTGGAGCCCGCAGGCCGAGGAGCTCTTCGGCTACCCGGCCGAGGAGGCGCTCGGCGAGTACGCCGCCCGCCTCCTCGTCGGCGAGGAGCACCTGGGCCTGGTCCTGTCCCTCTTCGAGAAGGTCATGTCCGAGGGCTCGCCCTGGGCCGGCGTGTTCCCCGTCCACCACAAGGACGGCGGCACCCGGCTCACCGAGTTCCGCAACATGCGCCTGGAGGACCGCGAGGGCCGCCTCTACGCCCTCGGCATCGCCTCCGACCAGGCCACCCTGCGCCGCCTGGAGCGCGACCTCGCCCTCTCCCTCCGCCTGGTCTCCCAGTCGCCCATCGGGCTGGCCGTCGTCGACACCGACCTGCGCTACGTCATGGTCAACCCGGCACTCGAACGGATCAACGGGCTCCCGGCCGAGCAGCACCTGGGCCGCCGCGTCCACGAGGCCCTGCCCCGGTTGGACGCCGCGGCCATCGAGGCGGCCATGCGCGAGGTCCTCGTGACGGGTGTCCCCCGGCTGGACCAGTTCACCACCGGCCGCACCCCCGCCGACCCCCACCAGGACCACGCCTTCTCCGCCTCCTACTACCGCCTCGACGACCCGGCCGGGCGGCCCATCGGAGTGGCCGCCTCCATCGCCGACGTCACCGAGCAGCACAAGACGGCGCAGGCCATCGCCCTGGCCCGGCAGCGGTTGGCCCTCATCGCGGACGCCTCCGTCCGCATCGGCACCACCCTCGACCTCGGGGTCACGGCGCGCGAGCTCGGCGACATGGCCGTGCCGCGGCTCGCGGACGTCGCCACCATCGACGTCCTGGACGAGGTCCTCACCGGCGACCAGCCGTCCGGCACGGCCCCCGCAGGCACCGTCCGGTTCCGGGCCCTGGCCGTCAAAGCGGCCCGGCCCGGTCCCGCCGTCCAAGCGGCCGACCCCGTCGGCACCATCGCCCGCTACGACGACACACGCCTCGTCACCCGCTGCGTCCGCACCGGCCGGCCCGCGCTCCAGGCCCATGTCACGCCCGACGACCTCGGCGGCATCGCCCGGGACGCCGAGGCCGCCGCGCTGCTCGCCGAGGCGGGGATGCACTCGTACCTCGCCGTGCCGCTCATCGCCCGCGGCGAGGTCATCGGCGCGCTCGGCCTGCAGCGCGCCGACAACCCGCTGCCGTTCGACGAGGACGACGTCCTGCTCGCCCAGGAGCTGGCCGCCCGCGCGGCCGTCTGCATCGACAACGCCCGCTGGTACCAGAAGCAGCGCCGCGCCGCGCTCCTCCTCCAGCGGCACCTGCTGCCCCACCAGCCCACCCCGACACCCGGACTGGAGATCGCCTTCCGCTACCAGCCCGCCCAGAGCGCCGGCGAGGTCGGCGGCGACTGGTTCGACGTCATCCCCCTCGCCGACGACAAGACCGCCCTCGTCGTCGGGGACGTGATGGGCAGCGGCATCAACGCGGCCGCGGCCATGGGCCAGCTCCGCACCGCCGCCCGCACCCTCGCCGAGCTCGACCTCGACCCCGCGGCCGTCCTCACCCGCCTCGACCACACCGCCACCGGCCTCGGCCACACCATGGCCACCTGCGTCATCGCCGTGTACGACCCGCACCGCAACCGCTGCCGCATCGCCACCGCCGGCCATCTGCCGCCCGTACGCGTCGGCCGGAGCCGCCCGCCCGAGCTGCTGGACCTGCCCACGGGGGTGCCCCTCGGCGTCGGCGGAGTGCCCTTCGAGGCCGCCGCCCTCGACCTGGACGTCGGCGACGAGCTGGTCCTCTACACCGACGGCCTCGTGGAACGCCGCGACCAGGACATCGACACCCGGCTCCGCGCCCTCACCGACCTGCTCGACACACCGGGCCGCCCGCTGGAGGCGACCTGCGACCTGCTGCTGGGCCGGCTGCGCCGCCCGGACGACCGCGACGACGTCGCCCTGCTCATCGCCCGCGCCCGCCCCCTCTGACGGGACCCGCAGCGGCGGCACGGTACCAGCCTTCCGGGGAATGGACCGGATGTTTGTCCATTCGTGATGGTCCTTCCGAACGACCACCACAACTGGCACTAGCGTCCCGTGGCACCCGGGGAGCGCGGGTGCACGCGGCACGACTGCCGTGTCCCTTGCCCCTGCCGCCCCTTCCGGCCCATGCAGCAAGGAGGCACAGTGCTGTCATTCCGTCGGTCGGCCGTCGGCAGCATGTCGGTCGCATCGAGACACGTGTTGGCCACGGTCGCCGTCATCGGCGCCCTGGCCTTCACCCTGATCGCGTTGCTGGTCCCCGTGGAGAAGTTCAACGGGGGATCCGCCGCCGCGACCACGCTCCCGGCGGCCGACGACGACGGCCTCGGAACCATGAGCACGGCCTTCGGGCCGCTGACCGCCCAGGACCGGGACTTCGTCCGCAAGGTGCGCCTCGCCGGCCTGTGGGAGCTGCCCGCCGGCCGCCAAGCCCTCCAGCGCAGCAAGCGCTCCACCATCCGCACGGCCGGCGAGCACCTCGTCGAGGGCCACACCGAACTGGACCGGCGCGCGCTGGAAGTGGGCGGGGCGCTCGGCATGGAACTGCCCGACCGGCCCAGCCAGCAGCAGCAGGAATGGCTCGACCAGCTCACCAACGCCCAAGGCGCCCAGTACGAGCAGCTCTTCGCCCAGCTGCTCCGCCGCGCCCACGGCAAGGTGTTCTCGCTCGTCGCCCAGATCCGGGCGCAGACCCGCAACTCGATGGTCCGGGGACTGGCCACGGACGCCAACGCCACGGTCCTGGACCACATCACGGTCCTGGAGGCCACCGGCATGGTCGATTTCGACGGCCTCACGGACACCCCGCCGGCCGCGGTGCCCGCGCCCGCCTCCTCCACCGTTTCCCGACCGAAGTGAAGTGATCGCATGAGTCAAAAGGGCCACAAACGCCGTCTGCGGACGTCGCACAAGGTCCTCGCCATGGTGTCCGCCCTGGTCCTGGGCGGCGGCGGGGTCGTGTTCGTCGCACAGGGCGCGTTCGCCGGACAGGACGACCGGGCCGCGCCGGTGACCGCCACCATCGACTGCCCGGACGTCGGCGACAAGCTGACCGACGTCCCCGAACGGGCCCGCCCCGAGGTGGACAAGAACCTCGCCCAGCTGGACACCCAGGTCGCCGACGCCTACAAGCAGCTCGCCACGGGCCGCGCCAAGGGCGGCGCCCTGCTCGGCAGCCTCCGGCAGCAGCGCGGCAGGACCATCGGCGCCATCGGCGACGCCATGGCGGGCGCGGGCTCCCGCCCCCAGGGCCTGGACGGGCTCGCCGGCTGCGAGATGAAGCAGGCGGCCGCCCCCGACCCCAAGGACGAGCCGGCAGCGGCGCAGGGGGCCGCCGCACAGGACGCCGCGGCCCAGGGCGGCCAGGCGGCGGCCAAGGGCGGCCCGGCCCGCAGCGACTTCGTCGCGATCGGCAACGTCCGGCCGAACGTCCGCAAGCCCGCGGACCGCGGGGGCGCCTCCAAGGGGTCCTTCTCGGTGAACTGCGGCCGCAACGAGAACGGCCACTTCAACCCGGACAACGTCATCGTCGCCCCCGGCGTCAGCAACGGCGCCCACCACATGCACGACTACGTCGGCAACCTCACCACGGACGCCTTCTCCACCAACAACAGCCTCGCCGCCTCCGGCACCACCTGCACCAACGGCGACAAGTCCACCTACTACTGGCCCGTGCTCCGGCTCCGCGACGGCCGCGCCGAACGCGACGCCAAGGCGCCCGGCGGCGGCCAGGACGGCAACGTCGGCACCATCCTCAAGCCGAAGCAGGTGACGATCGAGTTCAAGGGCAGCCCGGTCTCCAAGGTCGCCGCCATGCCCCGCTTCCTGCGCATCATCACCGGCGACGCCAAGGCGTTCACCAACGGGGTCGGCAACGCCAACGCCTCGTGGAGCTGCACCGGCTTCGAGAACCGGCAGCTGAAGGACAAGTACCCGGTCTGCCCCAAGGGCAGCGACGTGGTCCGCACCTTCTCCTTCCAGAGCTGCTGGGACGGGCGGAACATCGACAGCGCCAACCACCGCACCCACGTGGCCTTCGCGAACAAGGACGGCTCCTGCAAGCCCGGCTTCAAGGCCATCCCGCAGCTGGTCCAGCGGATCGTCTACAGCGTGCCGCCCGGCTCCCGGTTCGCCGTCGACAGCTTCCCGGAGCAGCTCCACAAGCCGGTCACCGACCACGGCGACTTCATCAACGTGATGTCCGACCGGCTCATGGCGAACGCGGTGCGCTGCATCAACGACGGGCGCACCTGCCGCTGAGTCCCTCGGGGCGGCGCCCCCTCCCCCTCCCCAGCGCCGCCCCGAGAGCGGTGCCGGCCCGAAGCCGACTTCGGGCCGGCACCGCCGTACGCATGTGTGCAGCCGTTCCGAGGGCCCCTGCGGGGCCTGCGTACCAAGGGAGTGCCATGTCCGGGTTAGAACCCGAACCCGAACCCGAACCCCGACCCGAACCCCGGTCCGGCCCCGGGCCGTCCGACGCGGAGCTCATCCGGCGGCTGCGGCGGGCGTTCGCGGCGGGGACCGCGGACGCCGGGGTCTGCGAACTGCTCCACCGGCGGCACGGTGCCGCCGCTTTCGCATGTGCGCGCGCGTGCTGCCGTACGCCGCACGACGCCGAGGACCTCGCCTCCGAGGCCTTTCTGCGGACCCTCCAGGCCGTCCGCTCCGGAGCCGGCCCGCGGGAGCGCTGGCGCCCGTACCTGCTCGCGGTCGTGCGGCACACGGCCTCCGAGTGGCGGGCCGGCGCGGGCCGGACGCTGCTGACGCCGGATGTCGAGCCGTGGTGCGGCCCCGGGGCGGGGGAAGAGGACCCGCAGCGCCGGCTGCTGGAGTGCGAGGACCGCCGGCTCGTCGCCCGCTCGTTCCGCACGCTGCCCGAGCGGTGGCGGGCCGTCCTGTGGCACACGCTGGTCGAGGACGACTGCCCGCACCCCGTGCCGCTGCTGCTCGGCATCACTCCGAGCGCGGTGACGTCGCTGGCGTTCCGGGCCCGCGAGGGGCTGCGGGAGGCGTACCTGCGCGCGCACCTCGACGGGGCCCCGGACCCCCGCTGCCGCCGGTACGCCGGCCCGCTCGGCGCGGCGGTCCGGCGCGGCGGGGCCCTGCGCGCGCCCGGGCTGGCCGGGCATCTGGAGTCCTGCGCGCACTGCTCGCGCGCGTACGCCGAACTGGTGGACCTGCACGCCGCGCTGCCCGCATGCCCGGCGGCCCCCGCCGCACCCGGCCGCGGGCACGCGCACGGCCCCGGGCCGCTCGCGCCGGGAGGGCGGCGAGGGGGCCGCCGGGCATGCGGGCAGCGC
>NZ_RPSE01000403.1:0-5485 GCF_003949955.1 Streptomyces sp. WAC05292 | reverse complement strand
GTCGCCGGCAGGGCGGCGGCTGCCGCCCGGCCGTCAGCCGCCGCCCTGCACGGCCTCCCGCGCCCGCCGCTCCATCTCCTCCTCGGACACGTCCTCCACGTGCGAGGCGAGGCTCCAGCGGTGCCCGTACGGGTCCTCGATCTGTCCGGTGCGGTCGCCGTAGAACTCGTCGCGGACCGGGCGCAGTTCCCTGGCGCCCCGCGCGACGGCCGCGGCGAAGACCGCGTCGACGTCCTCGACGTACACGTGCAGGGTGACGGGCGTCCCGCCCACGGACTTCGGCGAGCGGAAGCCCATGTCCGGGTGCTCGTCCGCGAGCATGATGACCGCGTTGCCCAGTTCCAGCTCGGCATGGCCGATCCTGCCGCCGGGCGCGGGCATCCGCGTCCGCTCGGTCGCGCCCAGCACGGACACATAGAAGTCGATCGCCTCCGCGGCACCGTCGCAGCACAGGTACGGGGTGATGCGCGGATACCCCTCGGGAACGGGTTTGACGGCCACAGGCTCCCCGCCTTCCTCTCACCGGCGGCCACGGCGGCCGCCGCCTGCCCCCACTGATATCCCGCACCCGGCCGACATGCCGGACCGCCGCGCGGCGGCCGCCCTGGCGTGCCCCGAAGGGCCGCGCCCGCGGCCCGTGGGCAGCCGCGGTGCCACACTGGGGGAGTGGACGACAGCGGACGGCCGACAGGCCGGCGCCTGGAGCGGGCCATCCTGGAGCTTCTGGAGCGCCGCAGCCCCACCGCGACGATCTGCCCCTCCGACGTCGCACGCGCGGTGTACGCGGGGGAGGGCGACGGCTGGCGCGCGCTGATGGAGCCCGTCCGCCGCGCGGCCCGGCGGCTCGTCGCCGCCGGCGAGGTCGAGATCACCCAGGCGGGCCGCCCCGTCGACCCGGCGCAGGCCCGGGGCCCGATCCGCATCCGCCGCCGCACCGGCACCCGCTGACGGCGCCGCCGCGAGGGCCGGGAGGCCCGCGTACGGGTGCCGCCCCGACCCTCCGGACGCCCTGCGAGACGCCCCTCGAAGGGGCGGCGGCAGCCTGCCGGTGCGCCGGCGGGGCGACATTCGGACAGCCGCCGGGATGCCGATCCGGCGTCGGCAGCAGGCGCCCGGAAACCGCACGCGTGCACGCACAGCGCGGAATGCCCCATTCCTGTGCGGTGGCTGCTCCATCCGGAAACGTCCGAATTTCGACCCTGTTCGAGGGAACACCCGCTGCCCGTCGGCCAGTTCACCGAAGGGAGCCGGGACAGGCCCCTGCGACCCGATTGGCACGGCCCGTCCCGGACCGCCACACCTTGGGCAAGGAGAAAGCGTGCGCATACTCTTCACCGGACCGGCCTCCGCCGGCCACCTGTTCCCGATGATCCCCACCGCGCAGGCCCTGCGGGCCGCGGGCCACGAGGTCCTGTTCGCGAGCGGGCAGCCGCTGGACCGGCTGCGCGAGGCCGGCTTCCCGATCGTGGAGATCGGCGACGGCCGCACCCTCCGGGAGGTGTTCGAGCAGGTCACCGGCGAGGAGGTGCAGTACGTCGCCCACGACCGGACACCGGAGCAGATCCTCGACCAGGCGGCCCGCGGCTTCGCACTCGCCGCCCGCCCCACCGTGGACGGCCTGCTCGCCGCCGCCGAGGACTGGGGCGCCGACCTGCTGGTCTACGACTCCTTCCAGGCCGCCGCCCCGCTGGTCGCGGCCAAGCTGAAGATCCCTTCGGCGATCCAGAACTTCGGCGTCTCCTCGGGCCTCGACATGGTCGGCCGTATCGCCGCCCACTTCACCGAGGCGTACGGGGCGCTCGGCGTCGAAGGGCCGGCCGAGGCCACCCCGCTGAACGTCGTTCCCGCCTCCCTCGGCGGCGACCCGGGCGGTCTGCGCATGCGCTACATCCCCTACAACGGCGGCGGCACCGTCCCCCCGGAGCTCCTGCGCCGCGGCAGCCGGCCGCGCATCGCCGTCACCCTCGGCACGGTCCTCACCGAGCTGGACGGCGTGCGCGCCATCGTCCGCCTCATGGAGGCCGCCGCTTCCGTGGACGCCGACTTCCTGCTCGCCGTCGGCGACGCCGACCTCACGCCGCTCGGCACCCTCCCGGGCAACGTCCGCCCGCTGCCGTGGGTTCCGCTCAACGAGCTGCTGACCGCCGCCGACGCGCTGGTCCACCACGGCGGCTCCGGCACCATGCTCACCGCAGTGCAGGCCGGCCTGCCGCAGCTCCTGCTCCCGCAGGGCGCCGACCACTTCATCAACGCCGACGCCCTCACCGCCACCGGCGCCGCCCTGCGCTCCACCTCCGACGGCGTCGACGCCCCGCTCCTGGCCCGCCTGACCGGCGACCCCGCCCTCCGCGAGGCGGCCGCCTCGCTCCGCGCGGAGAACGCCGCCCTGCCCGCGCCGGCCGCGATCGTCCCGGCTCTGGAGGCCCTCGCAGCCGCCCGTTAGCAGCCGCCCGCCGGCGGCGGGCCGCAGCCCCCCGCCGGCAGCCGCATGCGCCGTGTCACAACTCGGTGACACCGCCCGCCCGCCGGCCGTGCCCCGGGGAGCATGGCCGGATGCGGAACCACCACACCACCGCCGCCGTCCTGGCCGCCGCCGCGGCCCTCGCCCTCACCGCCTGCGGCCCGCCGTCCGCCTCGGGCGAGTCCAAGCCCGGCACGCCGGCACCCTCCGGCACCGCCCGGGAGGCGGCCGTGCTGCCGGACCTCGTCGGCATGGGCCTCCAGGCCGCGCAGGACACCGCCCAGGCGGCCGGATTCCACTCGCTCACCTCGCACGACGCGCTCGGCCGCGGCCGCGGGCAGGTCCTGGACCGCGGCTGGAAGGTCTGCTCGCAGACCCCCGCCGCCGGGAGCGGCGTCGACACGGCGGCGAAGGTGGACCTCGGCGCGGTGAAGCTCGAGGAGGAGTGCCCCGCCCGGGAGCAGGCGACCCCGTCGGCGCCCGTCGGTGCGACCATGCCGAACTTCGTCGGCCGGAGCATGAAGGTCGCCCGGCAGGCGCTCCCCGGGAACGCGAGCATCACCGTCAAGGACGCCCTGCAGGAGCGGATGGTGCTCCAGGAGTCCAACTGGCGGGTGTGCACCCAGAGTCCCCCGACCGGTACGCCGCTCACGGGGCAGCCCGTGGCGTTCCACGTCGTCAAGTTCGAGGAGACCTGCCCCTGATCCGGGGCCGGGGACCGGCGGGCCGGAGCCGGCTACCGGGCCAGCTTCTCCCCGCAGCGGGCGCAGAAGCGGTCCTCGGCGTCGGAGGCCATGCGGCCGCAGGCGGCGCACACCCGGCTCGCCAGGCAGGCCGGTTCACCGGCGCCGGCCCGCAGCCCCGTGGTGATCCCCAGCGGCGGCCGGCGGCGGTGGGAGGTGGTGTAGGTGAGTCCGTCCGCGCCGGCCCGGACCGAACGCGTCGTGCCGGCCGGCAGCCAGGCGACGGCGCCCGGCGCCAGCGCCACCGACTGCTCGGGCGTACGCAGTTCACCCGAACCCGCGACGACGACGAGCAGCACCCCGAGGACCGTCTCCGTGTGCTCGCCGATGTCGGCCCGGGCCCCGAGCCGGACGAGGTTCGCGTCCAGGTCGCGGCCGGCGCCGCCGAGCGCCCACAGGACGCGGATCCGTCCCTCGCCGACGGCGTCGGCGGGCGGCGGCGACGGCAGGAACACCGGTGTGCCCGGCGCGGACGACTCCATGGCTTCTCCCACTGCGAAGGGGTCTTGCTCCTCGACGGTCACCACTATGGCAGTCCGCCAGGCCCGCCGGAGGCACTCCCCGGCGGGCCTGGCGGCGCGGCCGCGTGCGTCAGCCCTGCGGCCGGTAGGCCTGCTTGCTCGCGCAGGTCCACACCGTGGGCGTGCCGAGGCCGCTCTCGTCGAGGACCGTCCCTCCGACGCGGTCGTCGTCGGTGACCGCCTGCGCGGCGCCGCGGCGGGGGCCGCTGCCGCCGGGCAGCGCGAGCACCGGGCCCGTGCCCGGCCAGTACGCGGGCTGCGAGCTCTTCGGCCAGCCCTCCTCGTACGAGACCGCCCGGCCGACGGCCGCGCCGGTCTCCGGGCTGATGCCCGCGAGGGCCAGCTCCGCCTCCCCGGCCAGCCGGCCGGGCTCCGCCGGCAGGGCGTCGTAGGGCCGCTTCCAGGTCGCGGGGCGGTGGTGGGACAGCTCGCGCCAGTGCTGCCACTCGTGCCCGACGACCCTGCCGCGGTTGTCGATCCCGGTGGCGATCGCGTCGTACGTGGGGTCGCCCTGGTTCCAGACCTGCAGGGCGTACGGCGGGTAGCCGCCGGCCGGCCAGACGACCGGATTGCCGCGGACGGTGGTCTCGTCGGTCACCGGGTCGTAGGACTGGCCGGAGACGTGGCCCAGGATGTCGCCGCGCTTGTTGACGGCGTTCACCGAGACCCTGCTGCCCGGCAGGGCGTCGTCGGGGAGCGGGAGTTCGCGGACGACCCTGCCGTCGGCCCATTCCCTTCCGACGCCGTTCTCGCTGGTGGCCATACGGCCGCTCTCGTTCACGGCCGCGGCCGCGTCGTGCGCCGTACCCGTCAGCAGCCGCACGGCGGCATCGCCCGGCCGGTAGCTGAAGGCGGCGGCGTCGTCGAAGCCGCGCCGCAGGGTGCCGACCATCAGCCCGCTGTCGCCGACCGACGTGACGGTGCCGCCCGTCCACCCGTCCGGCAGCGGCACCGCGTGGACGGCGGTGCCCTTCCAGTACACGGGCATGTTCCGACTGGTGCCCACCGCCAGGTCGCCCCGCCCGAGGTCGTACACGGTGCCGCGGTCGGCCGCCGGGCCGGAGGCCAGCGCGTCCAGGCTGCGGATCTCCGGCGTGCAGCTGGTGGCGCCGGCCGGCGCGGCGAACGTGACGAGCCCGGCGACGGCGGCGGCCGCGGCAACTGCGGCGGTGGTCTTCCTCATTGGTGCTTCCCCCTGATCGTGATGCGGACGGGCCCCATACTGCCGGGCAGCCGGCCGGAATGCGGCACCCCCACTTGCGATCAGCGGACGGGGTGCCGGACCTCCCGGGGGGCGGCGCCCGCCGGGGTGCCCTGCCACGGCGGTCCGGTCCGGGCCTCGGTCCACGCGGCGAGGGCGTCGCCGTCCACGCAGACGATGTCGCAGGCGGCGGCGTACTCCGCGGCCGGCGCGGTGAACTCGCTGGTGGTGACGACGACGGCCACGTCGGCCTCGTGGACGGCGAAACAGGTCCCGCCGAACCGCTGGAGGTCCTGGGAGCCGACCCGGTGGCCCTCGCCGTAGTGCTTGCACTGGATCACCACGCGCCGGCCCTCCGGCGTCGTGGCGATCACATCGGCCCCCAGGTCGCCGGCACCGCCCACCACCTCCACCTGGGGGCAGCCGTCACGGGCGCACAGCGCGGCGACCGCGTGCTCGAAGCCGTCGGCGTCCACCGCCTCGTGGTCCAGCGCCTCGGGGCCCACCTCGGGGAGCTCGGGCGCGGGTTCGGGCCGGCCGGGGGCGCCTGCGGCCGGCC